>JANOEM010000707.1:0-2429 GCA_031413195.1 Actinomycetes bacterium | reverse complement strand
CGACGACGCCCCGAGCCAATCTGGTGGCGCGTCGATGAGGCCACGGGTGCGTTCCTGCTCGCGCTGAACGCCCACCGCTCTGACGGTCGGACTGAGGCGATCGCCGCGATGACCGAAGCCCTCGACACCGGAGCGGCTGATCACGTCGTCGTCGACATGCGCTACCTCCGCGGCGGCGACGGATCGCAACTCTTGCCCATCGTCGATGCCCTCGAGAACGACCCGCGGATCAACACACCGGGCGGATTGACCGTCCTCATCGGCCGAGAAAACGAATCGGCGGCAACCGTGATCGCCTCGATGCTCGACGCGACAGCAGCGACGCTCGTTGGCGAGATGACGCCCGCTCGCGCCGACAATTTCCTCTGCAATGCATGCCAGGACAACACTCTTTCGGGGTCGGGATATGTCTTCTCCGTGCCCGACTGGCGGTCAGGTAACGGTGACAACCGGTTGGCAATCGAGCCGGACGTCGCGATTGCACTCAGCAGCGTCGACTTCTTCGCAGGAAATGACCCCGCGCTCGAAATGGCGCTCGACATATGACCGGAATCGGCCGCCGGGCCGATCCTCCTTCGGCTTCAGCGGCGCATACTGACGTCATGAATCCTGACGGCATGAATCCACTCGACACCGTGCCGCCACCTTCACCCAAGCGGCACGCAGTACGAGTCACCCACGATGCCATCCGCCAGATCCGGGGCGGGCATCCGTGGGTGTTCGACGGATCGGTCGTGTCGATCAACGATCACGGCACGGCCGTCGCAGGCGACATGGCGGTCGTGTTCGATGCCGATCGGCAGTTCGTCGCGATCGGCCTGTACGACCCGAAATCGCCGATCCGACTTCGGGTCCTGCATCAGGGACGACCGACCACGATCGACGACGCGTGGTGGACGGCAAAAATCCGCGCCGCCGTCGAGCGCCGTCAGCCGGTTCTCGCGGCCGGCGACACGACTGGCTACCGCGTGATCCATGGCGAGAACGACGGACTGTCGGGACTGATCCTCGACCGGTACGCGGGCACCTTCGTCCTCAAGCTGTACACGGCCGCGTGGCTGCCCCACCTCGCAACCCTCGTCCCGATCATCGAACGAGAACTCCAGCCGGAGCGGTTGGTGTTGCGATTCAGCCGCGACGTGGCCGGCCAGCAGTTGTTCGGGCTGCACGAGGGCGTTGCACTGATCGGCGAAGCGCCGACCGTAGCAGTGCTGTTCAACGAGCACGGGCTGCAGTTCGAGGCCAACGTCGTGCACGGTCAAAAAACCGGTCACTTCCTGGATCAGCGCGACAACCGCAACAAGCTGCGGCCCCTTGCCAAAGGGGCGGCCGTGCTGGACCTGTTCGCCTGCACCGGAGGCTTCTCGGTCTACGCCGCTGCCGGCGGTGCGACCTCGGTCCACAGCGTCGACCTCAGCGCTGCCGCGCTGGAGACCGCGAAGCGGAACATGGCCCACAACGGCTACATCAAGAACATCCAGAACTGTCGCCACACGACCCAGACCGGTGACGTGTTCGACGTCCTCAAGGCGTTCGGCGAGCAGCAACGACTGTTCGACATCGTGGTCGTCGATCCGCCGTCGTTCGCGCGGCGCAGCGCAGATCACGATCGCGCCCTGCACGCGTATCGCCGGTTGACCCGGCTCGCACTCGAACTCGTCGACAACAACGGCATCCTGGTGCAGTCCTCGTGCTCGAGCCGGGTCACCAACGACGAGTTCTTCGAAGGGGTCCATGCAGCTGCCGCGAGCACTCCCTACCGGATCAGCGAGATGCTGCGAACCGGTCATGCGGCCGATCACCCGATCGGCTTCCCCGAAGGGGGATACTTGAAGACGTTGTTCGCCCGCGTCAGTCGTTGACGCCGGCCCGCTCGCAGACCCAGGCCCACAAACGTGCCCGACGGTCCGGTGTGTCGGATGATCTGGTGTTCGGCAGGATGTGGATGCTCCGCCGACGGCGGTCCAACCAGAACCCGCCCGACTCCTGCAGCGGGTCCTCATCGTCGAGCGCCAGCCAGATCAGCGTGTCGGCACCGGACGCCGGTGTGCGCAAAAACGGACGCAGAACCTTGCGGAACGTCGGCAACGCCTCTTGCACCCCTGGCGTATCGGACCACCCCGGGTGCATAGCCTGGAAGACGATTCCGCGACTCCCGACATGCTCGGCCCACATCTCGTTGAGCGTCACCTGGGCGCGCTTGGCACGGGCGTACTGGGCCGAGCCCTTGTAGTCCGACTCGCTCATCTCCAGGTTCGTGACCGAGAGCTTCTGGCTGTACATACCGCCAGACGACATCGTCAGCACCCGCCCGGGCCGATCAGCATGATCCAACTGATCGAGTAACAGCGTGGTGAGCAGGAACGGTCCGACGACCTGACTCGCGACAGTTGCCTCGGTGCCGTCGGCAGTTGTTGCGCGTACGTCGG
>JANOEM010000706.1:0-11345 GCA_031413195.1 Actinomycetes bacterium | reverse complement strand
ACTCGGCCGCAGCCTTGCCTTCGAGATGACGCGCTGCGGTGGCGAAGAACCGGATCTGATCGACCATCGGCGGGATCTCTTCGCTGCGCGTCAACGAGATCGGCTTGCCGGTGTTCTCGACCTCCAGCGCAATGAGTTCCTCCGCACGCGCCTCGACAGCGTCGGCGATCCGGATCAGGGCGAGTGAGCGTTCTGACGGTGTGGACTCCTTCCACCCTTCGAACGCCACCGACGCGGCCTGCATCGCCGCGTCGACATCCGTGGGCCCGGACAATGCGGCCTCTGCATACTGTTGGCCCGTCGAAGGGTTGATCACGGCCGTTGTCCGGCCGTCGGCGGTGTCGACGTACTCGCCATTGACGAAGTTCTTGAAAGCCCTCATGGGTCGTTGTCCTTGTCTGTGAAGTCAGGCCAATAGAGATAGCAGATTTTTCGGGACTGGCCACCGCTGTCAGCGCAGCTTGCTCGGGCACGGACACCGCAGGGTGCACAATGATGGACATGACGACTTCACCATCGAGTACGGCGACGATCACCACCGTCGGTGTCCCCAAAGAAATCAAGACCGCCGAG
Organism: Actinomycetes bacterium; assembly: GCA_031413195.1. GTDB lineage: Bacteria > Actinomycetota > Acidimicrobiia > Acidimicrobiales > Ilumatobacteraceae > WLMZ01. The sequence continues at coordinate 10,772 of JANOEM010000706.1, read as the reverse complement.
CACCGAGTCGCGATGACCCCCGACGGTGTGCGCGAACTCGAGCGCCACGGGATCGATGTGTTCATCGAGACACACGCCGGTGAGGGGGCCAGCTTTGCCGATGCCGACTACGTGGCGGCTGGAGCGACCATCGTTCCGACAGCAGCCGACGCCTGGGCGCAGCAGATGGTGGTGAAGGTGAAAGAACCCAAGGTCGATGAGTTCGAATTCCTTCGCGCCGACCTGACCCTGTTCACCTACCTGCACCTCGCGGCGTATCCCGAGGTCGCGCATGCGTTGCTCGCGGCCGGCACCACCGGTGTTGCCTACGAAACAGTCCAGAGCGAAAACGGCGCGCTGCCGCTGCTCGCACCGATGAGCGAGGTCGCAGGCCGACTCGCTCCGCAGATGGGCGCGCACTACCTCGAGCGTCACAATGGTGGGCGCGGCGTCTTGATGGGTGGCGCGCCGGGCGTGCGCCCGGCAAAGGTCGTCGTGCTCGGCGCAGGCAACGTCGGATGGAATGCCGCATGGATCGCGGCGGGTATGGAGGCCGAGGTCGTTCTCTTCGACAAGAACCTCGACCGCTTGCGTTGGGTCGACCAGATCCAGAAAGGCAGGATCGTGACCCTCGCGTCGAATCGCGGGGCAATCGAACGCCACCTTGCCGACGCCGACCTAGTCATCGGGGCGGTGCTCGTCGCCGGAGGCCGCGCTCCGGTTGTGGTCAGCGACGACATGGTGCGGTCGATGAAGCCGGGGGCCGTGATCGTCGACGTCGCCATCGACCAGGGGGGCTGCATCGAAACGATCCACGAGACGACACACACCGATCCGGTGTACACCCTGCATGGTGTCTTGCACTACGGAGTCGGCAACATGCCGGGCGCGGTTCCGCACACGAGCACATATGCATTGACGAATGCAACGCTTCCCTACCAATTGGATGTCGCGTTGCACGGAGCGGCCGGGGCCGCCCGTCGCGACCCGTCGTTGGCCCACGGACTGAACACGGTCGCCGGCCATGTCGTCAATGGGCCCGTGGCCGAGGCGCTGTCCCTCCCCTACGTCGATCCAATGCATCTCCTACTTGCCGACTGAGCCCGGCTTTCAGCCGGCGCTGCCTCAGGGGAGGCCGAGTGCAACGCGGACGCGCTCCGATTCGGCGTCAGTCGCCGGTTGACGAGGGGTGAAAGCCCCCTGCTCGACGAGCCACGGCAGGGAGCCAACGGTGACATCCGGGCTGTTGACGAAAGGCATGCGTTTGGGATCCGCAGTCGACCCGAGTCCGGACCCGACGATCAGTTGCATCGTCTCGCGTTCCACGCCGGACGCGATGGACCATTGAACGGACTGTTCGCGCAGCACTGAGATGTTGACAGCGACAGCTACAAGAACCACCATCAACGCGGCCCGCCTCAGATCACGGGAGATGGTCCCCAGCCAATCGATGGTCAGGGCGAATGCAGGTGCGATCACCATCGCCGCCATGTGCACGTAACGCGACGACGAGGCGATGGAAACCCCGAAGCCGAGTCGCTGAAACCCAATCGCGGTGAACATGACCACCACCGTCGCGCACAGGGCGAACATCGCAGTTCGAGTGCGCCGACCGAGTCTCGTCTGGATGGTGACGACGATCGTGAGCACGATCGCTATGCCGGCAAGCCCCGGAAACACGGTCAACGCCTCGAACGTGGAGTTGAGCCCACGAACGACGAACACCGGTAGCTGAGATCGATTGCCTGGCCGGGCGTCGGCGGCGCGGTCGGTCGACCACGCCAACAGCCACCATCCATAGGCGACCGCCGCAGGCAGCACAGCTACGACGACGGCCTTCCGGCGCTGGCGGAGGACCAACAGGATGAAGATGCCCACCATGAAGATCGGCCCGAAGCCCGAAGACATCGCTCCGATCACCCCCAAGCCCGCTCCAAGGAAGTCGCGTCGGTCGAGTGGTCCGTCGTGGTCGACGAGCAGGAACTGAGCGAGGAACGCAACGAGCGACAGGGTGTAGCAGATCTGGATCGCAAACACCAGGTTCTCCCAGCCCGCACCGAACACGAGGAGCAGCGAGCACACGATCGTGATCGTCCATTCGGAAACGGCATGACGACGGCAGATGGTTCGGACCAGGAACACTGCGCCGACGTGAGCGACGAGCGTGGGGATCAGAAAGGGCCAATAGGAGTCCAACCCGAACAGTCGCCGGGTCGCCGCGAAGATGAGGAATGGAACCGTCAGCCAATGGCCGTCCTGAGGATCGAAGAGCCAGTGTTGCCAACCCTTGGTCTGGAGCACGGTCTCGCGCGTGATGACACTCGCCCAGTCGTCGCGGGTGAACCACTGATGGCGCCCGACGACGAAGTACAGGATGACTGCGAAGACCAGTGCCCCCCGGAACGCCCAACGAGCAGCGTCGTCGCGTGAGAGCCTGGCGAAGGACTCGCGCACTCGAACCTCGAGAGGCGACTCAACCCCGGACAACGAGTCTCCACCAGAGATCGAGAAGTTGCCGGGCGCTGCGAATGATGGCGGGCAGCCGGAAGAACTGCGACTTGCCGGAGGGCCGAGCGTAGTGATGGACTGGCGCTTCGACGAATCGGGCCTTCTGATCGCGGAAGCTTCTCATCATCTCGACGCAGATGACACCACTCGTCGACGACAGCGGGTGGCTGATGATCAGCTTTCGCCTGAACAGTCTGAAGTCGCAGTCCGTGTCCCTTCCCGGCAGTCCGAACAACAACTTCACGAGGTGGTGGTACACCCTCCCGATCACCTTGCGATGCACGGGATCGCCGCGACTGATCTTGTATCCCTGGACGATGTCGATCTCGTCGGTAGCGAATTGGACGAGAAGAGCCGCCTCGCGGGCGTCGTACTGCGCATCACCGTCGGTGTAGAAAATCCACTCGTTCAGCGCCGCCTCGAATCCTGAGATCAATGCGCCTCCGTAGCCGCGGTTCTTGTCGTGGTGAATCACGCGCAGCCACGGGCGGGCGGTCGTCAGGCTGTCGAGCACCTCCCGCGAGCCATCCGACGAGCCGTCGTTGACGACGATCACTTCGAGTTCGTTGGTGAGTGGGAAAAGTGCGGTGTACACGTCGTCGATCAACCCGGTGATGGTGGCTGCATCGTTGTAGCACGGGAACATCGCGGAGATTCCGGACAGCATCATCGACAGACCTTCGCAAGTGCCCTGCCGACATGTTCGACCTCGGCATCGGTCATCTCGGGGAAGCATGGCACGGTGATGCATTCCCGCGCCCAGGCCTCGGCCTCGGGGCAGGGTGTCGTCGCGAACTGACGGTAGGCGGGTTGCTCGGTGAGGGCCAACGGATAGTGGACCGCCGTGGAGACGTCTTGCTCGGCGAGGGTCCGACGTGTTTCGTCACGTTCGCCGCTACGAAAGACGCAGAGGTGAAACACGTGGTCGTCGTGGGTGAGCTGCCAATCGAGGTCGCCTGCAACTTCGCGGTAGTGGGCGGCGATCGCTCGACGGCGCCGATTGTCAGCCGCCAGCCGCGGCAGACCTGAACCGAGCCAGGCAGCTTCGATCTCGGACATTCGAAAGTTCTGCGATATCGACTCGTGGACGTACATCTCGGTCATGCCGTGAACTCGCAGCCGTCGGACGATGACCTCGAGCTCGGGATTCGTGGTCACCACCGCTCCGCCGTCTCCGATGCCGCCGAGGTTCTTCGTCGGATAGAAGCTGTAGGTCGTCGCTGCCGACCGGCCATGATCGTTGATAGCGCCTTGGGCCTGCGCCGCGTCTTCGTACGACCGCGAGCGCCGTAGTGGGCAAGGTCGCCGGTCGCCCGAACAAATGAACGACGATCACTGCTCGCGTTCTGGCAGAAGTGGATGCGTCGACCAGACCTGGGTCGAGGTTTGCGGTGCCGCGCTCGACATCGACCAGGATCGGCGTGGCACCGACGGCACATACTGCGGATGCCGTGGGTACCGCCGTGAACGCCGGCACGATGACCTCGTCGCCTGCACCGATCCCGAGCCCGGCAAGAGCGAGTTGAAGGGCCGATCCGCCTGACGAGACCGCGATCGCCGATGGTGCATCCAGCCAGGCAGCGAGCTCACGTTCGAACGCGGCTGTCCGGGCGCCGAGCAAGTACGTGCCACTCGCGATCACATCTGCTGCCACGGAGGAGAACGCCGATGCCACGAGCGCGCCGCGCCGGCTCAGGTCGACGACAGGTACCACGGGTGCTCCAAACAGAACGACACGGTGTCGGCGATCCCGGTCGGCAGATCGATCGTGGAGTGCCACCCGAGATCGCGGGCGATCAGCGAACTGTCGGTAGTGAAGGACCCGATGTCGATGCGCTCATGATCGTGCGGCCATCGGGTGAACTCCACTCCACCGACGCTACCCGTCGCTGCGACCATCAGCCCGGCTATGTCGCTGAGCGTGGCATCGTGGGAATGCCCGACGTTGTAGACCTTTCCGACCGCTCGATCAGCGGTTGCGAGGAGCAGTGCCGTCACCACGTCATCGACGTGGAGGCAATCGCGGCGTTGCGAGCCGTCGCCGAAGATCTGAATCGTCTCTCCGAGAAGAGCCTTGCGCACGAACACTGGGAGAAAGCCGAGTTCGTCGCTCGTGAGGCGCTGGCGAGGGCCATACACGTTGCTGAGACGAAGCGAAGTAGTCGCCATTCCATAGGCCTGGGCGTACACCAGATGCAACTGCTCACCGCCGAGCTTGGCGACGCCATTGACATCGACTGGGTTCGCCGCAGTGGTTTCGTCAACCGGGAGCCGAGATACCTTGCCGTACACCTGACGGGTCGAGGAGTGAACGATGCGGGCGTCAGGACGGACCCTGCGAACCGTTTCCAGGAACTGAGCGTGATCCGTCAGATTCAGGCGAAGATCCTGCTGCGGGTCACGCATCGACGAGATATGACTCACCTGCCCGGCCAGGTTGAAGATGATGTCGGCACCAACGAGCGCATCTGCGACCGATTCGTCACCGATGAAGCTCACCATCGTCTCGACGTCAAGCGATTGAACGTTCCTCGGATCACCGCCGTGTGCTTCCACGAGCGCATCGATCACCCGAACCGTTGCCCCGCCGGACACAAGCTCGTGCACAAGATTCGAGCCGATGAAGCCGAGGCCACCGGTGACGACGCACACTGCGCCGCTGACGCTTCGCGCCAATCCCCCAGGGTCGGTGTCGATCACGGCAGCGAAGCTAGTGGACATTCACTCGTTCTCCGTACTGCGAATGCCACACTGGCCTGATGGATTCTGATGAATACCGACGGATGGCCGAGGCCGGCGAGAGCCATTGGTGGTACCGCAGTACCAGAGCGCTCCTGCGGCAGTTGCTCGAACCGCACTTCTCGTCGGCTGCCGGCGCACTTCACCTCGATGCCGCTGGAGGCACCGGGGCGACCGGCGGCTGGATTACCGACGCGATTCCCACGGTGTTGGTCGACTTCGAATACTTCGCGCTCGAGATCGCCCGACACGATCACCCGGGGTTCATCCCATTGCGGGGCGACCTCAACCACCTCCCCTTCATCGACGGGTCGTTCTCTTCGATTCTCTGCGTCACGGCCCTGTGCCATCGGATGAATCCGGATCCCGCCGCGATCGTCGCAGACTTCGCCCGGTTGGCCCGGCCAGGCGCAGTGATTGCGCTGATGGAGCCGGGCGGCAAACGTCTCTGGCGAAGTCACGACGACGTCACCCACACCGGACGCAGGTTCAGCATCGGTGACCTCAAGAGCATGGCCGAGAGCGCTGAGCTCGAGATCGTCAAGGCGACGGGTGCCTACGGTTTCCTCGTGCCGCCTGCGTTCGTGATGGGAATCATCGAGCGCAACAAGGCCAAGAGCGACGTCGGCCGCAACCAATCCGGTCTCGGGGGTCTGCTCGGGGCACTCGCAACAGTCGAGCGACGTCTGTTGAGACGTTTCAACATTCCCTTCGGTCTGTCCGCGATCGTGATCGCGCGCAAGCCCGCAAGCCCGACAAGCCGCCAAGTGAACACAAAGGAGCACTCGTGAAATCCCTCAAACTCGGCTACAACACAGGGTATTGGGGCAGCGGACCACCCCACGGTGCGATCGAGTCCATTCGGGAGGCCGAACGGCTGGGATTCGACAGCATCTGGACGGCCGAGGCCTACGGCAGCGATTGCCTCACTCCACTTGCATGGTGGGGTGCCCAAACCAAGTCCGTCCGGCTCGGAACCGCGATTGCCCAGATGAGTGCTCGTACTCCGGCCGCAACTGCCATGGCCGCAATGACCCTCGACCATCTCAGCAACGGTCGCTTCATTCTGGGACTCGGGGCCAGCGGACCTCAAGTCGTAGAAGGGTGGTACGGCCAGCCGTACCCGAAGCCGCTGGCAAGGACCCGCGAGTACATCGAGATCGTGCGCGAGATCACTCGGCGCGACCGACCCGTGCAGCACCACGGCGAGTTCTACAGCATGCCCTTCGCCGGCGGGTCGGGGCTCGGCAAGCCCCTGAAGAGCACCATTCACCCTTTCCGTCCCGACATCCCAATCTTCTTGGGCGCCGAAGGCCCGAAGAACGTCTCGCTCGCCGCGGAGATCTGCGACGGGTGGCTCCCGCTCTTCTTCAGCCCCAAGGAAGATTCGTTCTATCGGGCGCGGCTCGCCGAAGGTTTCGCGGCATGCGGGGACCCGACCAAACCAGATCGATTCGAAGTCGCCTGCACCGTCACGATCGTGCCCGGCGAAGATGTCGAGAAGTGCGCCGACATGGTGCGTCCGTTCCTGGCGCTCTACGCAGGTGGAATGGGTGCACGGGACGTCAACTTCCATTTCGAGGTCTTCGCCCGGATGGGCTACGAGGACGTCGCCGTGAAGGTCCAAGAGCTGTACCTCGCCGGCAAGAAGCATGAGGCGGCAGCGGCGATACCGCTGGCGATGGTCGAAGACGTTGCGCTCGTCGGTCCGCCGGACAAGATCCGCGACGAACTCAACCATTGGCGCGAAACCTGCATCACGACTCTGCTGGTCAGTGGCCCCCAACAGGTCCTCGGCCAGTACGCGGAGATGATTCTCGAATAGGACGCGATGAGATGGTTGCTTGGTACAACTAAGCTTGTGGGTCAGCGATGAGCGCGACCACCATGCTTCCCCGATCTTCGAGCAATGCCCGACCCGGCACGGCCAGGGCTGCTCTGGGGTACCGGGATTTCCGAATCATCTGGTTCGGTCTTTTCGCCAGCAACATCGGCACCTGGATGCAGAACCTCGCGCTGCCGGCCTACATCGACAACCGCACGAATCAGGCGACCTGGGTCGCGATCATGGGATTTGCGCAGCTCGGTCCGCTGCTGCTGTTGTCGATTCCCGGAGGTGTTCTCGGCGACAAGTTTCCACGTCGACCGTGGTTGATCACCAACCAGTCGATGCAATTGGTCTTCGCTGTCGCCATCGCCTTTCTCATCGCCCACGACTCGTCGCTGTGGGCGATCTTCGCAGTGCAACTCGGAATCGGAACCTTCAACGCTCTCGGCGCGCCGGCGATGCAGTCGTCGATCCCACTCCTGGTCAGCCGCGACGATCTCCCCGGCGCGCTCAGCCTCAACTCGGTGATGCTCAACGGCTCGCGCGTGATCGGCCCCGCACTTGCGGCAGCTCTGATCGGGTTCGGCGTGACGGTGCCCCAGATCTTCCTGGTCAACGCAGGGACGTACCTGTTCGCGATCGCAGCAATCCTGATGATCACGATTCCCCACGTGCGCAGTCAGTCGACCGAACGCGGAATCCAGAAACTCCTGACTGGCATCCGGATCGCTCGTGAGCGGACGGTGCTCAGCAGGATGCTGCTGGCAATGGCCGCATTCTCGTTCTTCTGCCTGCCCTACGTCAGCCTCTTCCCCTCGATCGCCCGGCTGAACTTTGGGATCGACCCGTCCGGCGCCACGTACAAGTGGCTCTACGCGACCTGGGGACTCGGCGCTTGCTTAGGTGGGTTGGCTTGCGGCACCGTGTTGCTCCGATTCGACCGCAGGCGGTTGATCACCGTCGCGTTCCAGGGGTTCGCAGCGTCGATGTTGGTCTTCGCGCTGGCGAAAGGTCCTTTGCTCGCGATACCGATCAGCTTTCTGCTCGGCTTCTTCTACTTCATGGCGGTCACCCCGATGGCCACGGTTTTCCAGACCAATATGCGCGACCACGAACGCGCCCAGGTGATGTCACTGTGGTTCATGGCGTTTGGCGGAACGGTGACCATCGGAGCGCTCTTGTTCGGGCCGATCGTCGACCGGGTCGGCGCTCGTCCTGTCCTGATCGTCTCCGTGGTTGCTGCCCTGGTCCTGAGTTGGTGGACGGATCTGATCCGGCGCCCGGCCGGTCTACTGATCGACGACGACCTCGGCGAGGGTCTCCAGCCCAGCCACACGGCTTCCTTTGACGAGCACGGCATCGTCGCCGGCGAGTGACGCTGTTACATCGAGCGGATTCTGGTGGGGTGCCTGACCGTACAGGTCTGTCCCGACAGCGATCAGTTCGATGCCGTGCCGACGCAACAGATCTGCGATCTCGGCGTGATCTTCGACGGGATCGGCGAGTTCGGCCATCACGCCGAGGATGGCCACTCGCCGGCCGCTGACCGGTAGCGCCGCAAGAGTTTCGATCGCGGCTCGCATCGAAGCGGGGTTTGCGTTGTACGAGTCGTTGATCACCACGGTGCCTCGGCGGCTGCGGCTGATCTCCATCCGCCACGGGGACAGGCGAGCATTCCCGAGGGCGTGGGCAGCTTCGGCCACGTCGACGCCGCAGCAACCGGCGACAGCGATCGCGGCCGCCGCGTTCAGGGCCATGTGCTCGCCGCTGACGGCGAGTGCAACCCCGGTGTTGCCCCACGGCGTGTGCAGAGTGAACCGCGGCCGCGCCAGTTCATCAAGGGTGAGTTGTGCGATCTGGATGTCAGCGTGTTGATGGTGGCCGAAGAGCAGAACCGTTGCCTCGGTCATGGCGGCCATCGCAGCAACGCGGAAGTCGTCAGCGTTGAGTATCGCCACGCCCGAGCTCGTCAGCGATTCGACCAGTTCGGCCTTGGCGCGCGCAACCCCCTCGATTCCGCCTACTCGTTCCGTGTGCGCAGCGGCCACCAAGGTGACCACGCCGATCGTCGGTCGGCCGATGCCACAGAGCTTCGTGATCTCGCCAAAGCCACGCATGCCCATCTCCAACACGAGCGCCTCGGTGTCATCGGCAGCATTGAGGATTGTGACGGGGAGACCTTGTTCGTTGTTGAAGCTGCGCTCGTTGGCCGCTGTGCGCAGGCCTGCTGACAACGCCGCCCGAGCGAGATCCTTGGTGCTCGTCTTGCCGACCGAACCGGTGACCCCGATGACAGGCCCGCTGATGCGACCGCGGGCCCAGCCACCGAGATGCATCAATGCAGCCGCCGTGTCCGCGACCACGATCGCCGTTCCGCCACCCGGCTCTCGTTCGGTCAGATACGCGGCAGCGCCGCGCGCTCTCGCTGACGGAATGAAGTCGTGACCATCACGCTCCGCGACCAGCGCGACGAAGAGCTGGCCGGCGGCGACCGATCGACTGTCGAAGGACACGCCATCGAGCATCACGTCGGGTCCGAACAGGGTGCCCCCGGTCGCCTGTGCGACTTCGCTCGCTGAGAACTGCATTCCCGCACGGTAGCGGTGACGGCGACTACCGTGATGGTCATGGCTGATGCCCTGCCCATCTCTGCGGTGACGGGCGAAGCTGACCGCCGAATCAACCTGATCGTCATCTTCGGTGGCCAGTCCGCCGAGCACGATGTCAGTTGCGTCACCGCAACCCATGTGTTGCGAGCGATCGACCAGGACAGGTATCGCGTCACGCCGGTCGGCATCGATCGCGACGGTCAGTGGCACCTCGCCATCGGGGCAATGGCCTCGCTCCAATCGGGTGCCGACTCGCTGCCAACACGACTGGATCCGGTCGGCGACACACTCTCGCCAACACTGATGCTCACGTCAGCAGCGCTTTCGGGACCTGTAGTCGTCGTCCCGTTGCTGCATGGACCACTCGGTGAAGACGGAACCATCCAGGGCTTGCTCGAGCTGATGGATGTTCCCTACGTCGGCAGCGGTGTCCTTGCCTCTGCGGTTGGCATGGACAAAGCGCTGGCCAAGGAACTGCTTGGCTTCCACGACATCGCGCAGGCCAGATGGACCAGCCTGCGCGAACACGAGATCACGCCGGGGAAGCTGGTTGAGGTGGCCGGCCGACTCGGGCTGCCACTGTTCGTCAAGCCCTCGAACATGGGATCCTCCGTCGGGGTCTCCAAGGCGGCCACGCTTGAGGAGCTCCAACAGGCAGTCGAACATGCGCTCAGCTACGACGAGTGGGTCGTGATCGAGGAAGCGATCAGCGGGCGCGAGATCGAGGTGGCGGTACTCGGCAATCTCGACCCAGTCGCCAGCCTGCCGGGAGAAGTCGTGCCGGGCAAGGAGTTCTACGACTACGAGGACAAGTACCTCGCCGATGGGGCCCAATTGCTCATTCCGGCGCCGCTGTCCGACGAACAGACAGCCGAAGTCCGTCGCCTCGCAGTGGAGGTCTATCGCACCTTGCGCTGTGAAGGCCTCGCCCGAGTGGACTTCTTCCTCGAGCAACCCGGTCGTGGGTTCCTGATCAACGAGGTCAACACGATGCCCGGTTTCACGCCGATCTCGATGTATCCGAAGATGTGGCAGCAGACGGGTCTGGCCTACCCCGAGTTGGTCGATCGCCTGATCGAACTCGCCCTAGAGCGGCATCACCGCCGCCG
>JANOEM010000705.1:0-1696 GCA_031413195.1 Actinomycetes bacterium | reverse complement strand
CTCGTGAGTGCGGCCGGGATCGGCGCCGACGAGTCGCTGGTGAGCTATTGCCACATCGGCGTGCAGGGCTCGTGGATGTACCTGGCGCTGCGCGTGCTCGGCCGCGACGTGCGGATGTACGACGGGTCGTTCGACGAGTGGAGCCGTGACGCGTCACTGCCGATCGAAGGTGCGAAGCCGCGGCCGCTCCCCCGTTAGAAGCCCCGAATGGTCCCAAACCAGAAGGCATCTCAAGTCACTCGCGTCCCTCGGCGCGTGGCACGCTTGTCTTGAGGCGGTCTGAGGCGCGTTGGTTATCCTCTGGTTCGCCAACGCGCTTCAGACCGCCTCACGACGAACGTTACGACTGACAGGGAACAGGGTCCATCTCAACTGTATGCTAGCGGCTCGGTCCCGGTCGTTCGGCACTCAGGATCGATTCGGGTACCGTGACACGTGCCTCCTTCGTTGCCCGTGCCCGATCGATGATCCGCCGGAGCCGGACTCGAGCGCGCTCCTCGAGCGGAGCGAGCCGGAGACCCTCGTTGAAATCGATCGCGAGGCTTCGTCTCGCCCGCTGACCGTGCCGCACGCGTGACGCCTCGAGAGACTGGATCATCGCGGCCAGCAGCTCCGGTGTCGCCGCGGTCCGCTCGACCACGAGCAGATCGGCATCGCCGGCTTTGCCTGAGCGCCGCACCTGTGCGATCACGCCGGGCCGAGTGATGGAATCGACCAGCTGCAACGAGATGCGACTCTGACCATGTGCGTCGAATGGTGTTCCGAACAGGCAGATCGCGGTGATCGCGAACACGCGTGCACCCTGACTGAGCGACCGCGCCAACACGGTGGCTGCCGACTTCCGAATCGTGATACGCATGGTCAACGCGCCTCCAGGCTGCAGTTTCCGATGACGTCGTAGCGGCCCGTGTAATACCACGTGGCACCGTTATCATCGCTGTGATACCAGAAGGTCACATCGCAGACCCACCTGCTATTGGCACCGCCGTTGTGCTCCGCGCCCGGCGACTCTGTGTTGCCGGTGCCTCCCGCCACCAAGGGGCCGGAACCGGCTCCGGAGCACTCGGTCTCGATCTCGTCGGTGTATGGGTTGTCACACGGATTGTCGATCATCGGCGGGCATGCCGGAGCGCTCTTCGGGGTGGCGACGCTGCTCGCCGCCACGAAGCCGACTATCCCAGCGGAGTTCACAGTCACCCCGCTTGCGGAGATCGAGAGGGTCTTTCCCCACCATGCTTTGTGAACGGTGTTGCCCTCGGCTCGAACGTTGCACCTCGGCAACCCGGACACCGGATAGGTCGTCGTCATCTGCTTCGCACCGTACACGGCCCCTAACCACTGCGACGACGAGAAGGTCAAGCCAGCGGCGCTCGAAATTGTGCCATTCGTTTCCGGATTGGAGATCAGATAGTTCAGTGTCTGGCTGGTCTCATGATACCAGCCTTTGTGGGACATGAAGTACACCGCACCGCACTCATACTCGGTGCAACCGATGTTCACGATGGTCTGTGGATCGAAGATGGTCGCATTCGGCATAGTGCCCGAGAGCGGGTAGTACTCTCCTTCGTGCGCCAGCTTGCGCCACCCCAGAAGAATGCGGTCTCTCCCAGCCCCGGAAAGATCCCCGTGGCGATGCTCTCACCCTCCGGCGAGCGAGCCCGGAGCAGCAGCAGGTTGCCCGTCGGAAGCAGGTGAC
>JANOEM010000704.1:0-13130 GCA_031413195.1 Actinomycetes bacterium | reverse complement strand
GCTGCTACACGCAGCGACTCCGATAACGAGCAGCGCCGCCGTGAGGTACCTCATTCCATCCATCCGATCAGTGTGCCAGCACATCGAGATCATCGCATGGCGCTCGCCGCGAGGGCGTTGTAACGTCACGATCAACATGTGTCATCGACACTCGTCACCTTGGGGGTCACTGTGAAGACGAAAGCTGCTGTCCTGTGGGAGACCCACACGCCTTGGAGCATCGAAGAAGTCGAACTCGATCCGCCCGGCCCCGGTGAGGTACTGGTCAAGTTGGCGGCCTCGGGCCTCTGCCACAGCGACGAGCATCTCGTCACCGGCGATCTCCCGTTCGCGTTGCCGATCATCGGCGGCCACGAAGGTGCCGGCGTGGTGCTCGAAGTCGGAGCCGGCGTCAGCTGGCTCGCCCCCGGCGATCATGTCGTGTTCGGATTCATCCCCAGCTGCGGACGGTGCGTCAGCTGCTCCACCGGTCATCAGAACCTGTGCGACATGGGTGCGCTGCTCGGCCTCGGGATGCAGATCACCGATGGCACGTCGCGCCATCACGCCAAGGGCACAGATCTCGGCCTGATGTGTATCCTCGGCACGTTCGCCCATCACACCGTGGTCAACGAGGCGAGCTGCATCAAGATCGACGACGACGTTCCGTTGGACCGCGCCTGCCTCCTTGGTTGTGGGGTCGTCACCGGATGGGGCAGCAGCGTGTACGCCGCCGAGGTCAAGCCCGGTGACACGGTCGCCGTGGTCGGCGCCGGTGGCATTGGTTCTAACGCGATCCAGGGTGCACGCCTTGCCGGAGCGAAGCGCATCATCGCGATCGATCCGGTCGAGTACAAGCGCGAGAAGGCGATGGAGTTTGGGGCCACTCACACCGCGTCCAGCATGGCCGAGGCGATGCCTCTGATCAACGAGCTCACGTGGGGGACGATGGCCAACAAGGTCATCATGACGATGGGTGTCGGCTCGGGCGATGTGCTCGGCGAAGCATTGGCGCTCGCATCCAAGCGCGGTCGTGTCGTCGTGACCAACATCCACCCGGCGATGGAACTCGGTGCCAGCATGAGCCTGCTCGACCTGACGTTGATGGAGAAGCAGGTCGTCGGGTCACTGTTCGGTTCGGGCAACCCCCGCGCCGACATCCCCAAGCTGATCGGTCTGTGGCGAGAGGGTCAGGTCGACCTCGACGGACTCGTCACCAAGGAGATCACCCTCGATCAGGTCAACGAGGGCTACGACGCGATGCGTGAGGGCACTGCGATCCGCACGGTGATGAAGTACGACTGATCGCGTACGACTGATCCGCACCGGTCGTTCCGGGCTACATTCCTCAGTCAACGTCGTTCCTATGTGGGGGTCAGTGAAATGAAGTCGCGCGCCGCGGTGCTCTGGGGTGTCAACCAGGAGTGGAAGATCGAAGAGATCGATGTCGATCCGCCCAAGGTCGGCGAGGTCATCGTCAATTGGAAGGCCGCCGGTTTGTGCCACTCCGACGAGCACCTCGTCACCGGCGACATGGTCCCGCCTGCCGAGTACTGGCCGTTGATGGGCATCGAAGACTTCTTCCCGATGCTCGGTGGCCACGAAGGAGCCGGGATCGTGATCGAGGTCGGCGAAGGTGTCACCAGCTTGAAGGTCGGCGATCACGTGTCGGCCAGCTTCGTGCCGAGCTGCGGCCGTTGCAAGAGCTGCTCCACCGGCCGCCAGAACCTGTGCGACAACGGCGCAAAGACCTTCGTCGGCGGAATGATCACCGATGGCACCCACCGCCACCACATCAACGGCAAGCCGGTCACGCTGATGGCCAAGGTCGGTACCTTCAGCGAGTACGCGTGCGTCTCGGAGATGTCGTTGATCAAGGTCGACGACGACCTGCCCCTCGATTGCGTGGCTCTCGTGAGCTGCGGCGTGGCAACCGGCTGGGGTTCCGCCGCGAACCGTGCCGCTGTCGCCGCAGGCGACACCGTGGTCGTTGTCGGCATCGGCGGCATCGGCATCAACGCCGTACAGGGTGCCAAGATGTGCGGTGCCAAGCACATCATCGCGATCGACCCGGTTGAGTTCAAGCGCGAAAAGGCGATGGAACTCGGCGCAACACACACCTTCGCATCGATGGAAGAAGCGTTGCCCGCCGTGATGGAGATGTCGTGGGGCACGATGGCCGACAAAGTGATCATGACCCCGGGTGTGATGTACGGAGACATGATGGGGCTCGCAGGCTCGCTGTGCGGCAAAGGCGGCACGATCGTCGTCACCGCCGTTGCGCCGATGACCCAGACCGAGGCTTCGGTCAACCTGTTCGAGCTGGCGATGATGAACAAGGAGATCAAGGGCACCATCTTCGGCTCGCTCAACCCACGCGCCGACATCCCCAAGTTGCTGAGTCTCTACCGAGAAGGCCAGCTGAAGCTGGAAGAGCTGATCACCAAGCGGTACGCGCTGGACGAGATCAACGAGGGATACCGGGCGATGCGCGACGGCGAGAACATTCGCGGCGTCATCGTCAACTGATGCACCCTCACCGGGGGCGGTTCTGATGATCACCCGCGACCTGATCGATCGACTCGAGACCCACGTCGTCGGTCGTCGGCGCGAGGTCGAACTCGTGCTTGCCGCGCTCGATGCCGATCGCCACGTCCTGCTCGAAGGCCCGCCCGGCACGGGCAAGAGCACGCTGCTGCGCGCTGTTGCCCGGGAGATGGACCTGGGCTTCGAATTCGTCGAGGGAAACGCAGAACTGACGCCGGCGCGATTGGTCGGCCACTTCGATCCCGCTCGGGTCTTGACCGACGGCTATGACCCCGACGTGTTCGTCGACGGCCCACTCATCAGCGCGATGCGTGAAGGGGCCCTGCTCTACATCGAGGAGATCAACCGCATCCCTGAGGAGACACTCAACGTCTTGATCACCGTGATGAGTGAACGTGAGCTGCACGTGCCGCGGCTCGGTCGGGTGGCGGCAGCAGAAGGCTTTCGGCTGGTTGCTGCGATGAACCCGTTCGATGCGATCGGCACGGCGCGCATCAGTGGCGCCGTCTACGACAGGGTCTGCCGGTTGTCGGTGTCGTACCAGAGCGCTGCTGAAGAAGCCGCCATCGTTCATCGCTCGATCGCTCCGTCGATTGCTTCGTCCGCAGCGGCCCCCGTCTCGGGCGAGTGGATCGGAAAGGCCGTCGAAGTCGTGCGGCGCACCCGCGAACACTCGGAGCTGCGCGTTGGTTCGTCCGTCCGCGGGGCCATCGACGCGAGTGCCGTCGCCGCTTCGTTGGCCCAGCTTCGCGGACTAGGACCCGATGATCCGAGGGTCGGACTTGATGCAGCGACGATTGCCCTCTCTGGCCGGGTTCGGGTGCGCGAGGGCGGAACCCGCACCAGCGAGCAGATCATCGCCGATTTGTGGCAGGCAGTGTTCGGTCGCGTCGATGATCAGACCGATGCGGACGGTGGCGACGGCTCGGGAAAAGCGCCGGCCCCGACGGGGGCGATCCCCTCCCGGTAACTCGTGAAGGCGAAGATGCCGAGGCAGCCGTCAACGAAGCGGGACGCAAGACCACCTCACGACGCGACCTGTCGCGCAACCCTCAGTTCGAACAGGTTTCGCCGGAAGTCGGTGAGCTGGACGAGGCAGCCGTCCAGGACGCGATGCTCGAGTCCCCTGACGACACGATGGCGCTGCTTGCCGATCTGACCGCAGCGACAGATCCAAAGTTGCGTGAGTTGGCCAAGCGCCTTGCGGCGCAACTGTTCCTCGATGTCAGCCGGCGCGGTCCGGTTCGGCCGAGGGGAATCGGCAAGTTGGTGTCGTTGCCGTTCACGCCGGACGGGGGCGACCTCGATATCGATCAGAGCCTGGAGGCAATTGGTGAGGCGTTCGGGTCGGGTGGCGCTGTCGATCCGGATCGGCTCCGCGTCCGAGGCTGGGCCAAACCCGGTACCGCGCTGTGCCTATTGGTCGATCGCAGCGGCTCGATGGGCGGAAAGCCACTGGCCGCGTCTGCTGTCGCCGCCGCCGCAGTTGCGTGGCGCTCACCGCAGGACTACAGCGTGCTCGCGTTCGGCAAGGACGTCGTTGTTGCGAAATCGCAGGACGTCTACAAGGACAGCGACCGGGTGGTCACCGATGTGCTCACCTTGCGCGGCTTCGGTACGACCGACCTCGCCGGGGCGCTGCAGGTTGCGCGGGTGCAATTGCTGCGTTCGGGGGCGGGCCGGCGCATCGCCGTTCTGTTATCGGACTGTCGGGCAACAGTCGACGGAGATGTCGCTGCGGCGGCCGCCGCGTTGGACGAGCTGCTGATCATCGCTCCCGAGGGCGATTCGGACGAGGCAGCCAAACTGGCGGCGCAAGTCGGTGCGAAACTGACCACGGTTCGAGGCCCATCAGAGGTCGCCGCTGCGATCTCACAGCTTCTCGACGATTGAGTGCCTCGGCTCTGCCTGCGTCAGCCGGAGTTGGGAGCAGAAGTCGCCATGGAAGCGCGCTCTGATGCCCCCAGTTCCATCGGGCCCGAGGGTGACGGCGGAGTCGGCGGCTGCTGCCGTCCGAGGCGTCGCACGACAAGGAACACGCCGATCAGGGCAACGGCGACGAAGACCGTGTTCAGGGCAAAGATGATTCGGGCATCTCGCTGGACATCGACGCACGCCTCTCGGGAATAGGTAAGTGGTGGCTTGTCGGCTGGCTGTGGGTTGAGTACTGGGAGTGGTGATGAATCACGCGCTGACTCGGCGAAGAGGGTGTTGCACTCCACGACCTGTGACACCTGCCTGGGACTCTTCAACGAATAGTCAACGCCGATCGGGACCGCGTCGGACAGTGGTTGGACAGCCCAGAGCAACAACACACACAGGTACCACACGACGAGCGCAGCCGAGGCGAGGAACACGGAACGTCTGGCAGATGGTGACATCGGAGGGCAACCCTACCTGCAGGCGGCGGTCGCCGCCCATAGGCTGGTGTCGTGATCAGTCTGTCGGCGGCCCCACCGGTTGAAGCTCCGGAGCGCCCGGTCGGCCGCTGCTCGATTCGCCTGCAAGATCCTGGCCGTTCGGACCGAACCCTGCTCGTCGACATCTGGTACCCGGCGGTGATCGACGGCGAACCGCTTGCTCGCTACGAACCCGTGCCGTCGATCGCCTTCGAATCCGCTGTCGCCCACCAGGCTCCCGCCGTGTTGGACTGCGAGCTACCGACCGGTTATCCGTTGATCGTGCTTTCGCATGGCCGCACGGGTATGCGGTTCGCGTACTCGTTGTTGTGCGAGGCAATGGCCGCGAGAGGCTTCGTCGTCGTGGCTGCCGACCATCCCGGCGATGCACTCGGTGACTGGCTGTCGGGCACTTTCGTCGATGATCGGACCAACGAGATTGGCCGAGTCGGTGACTCCGGGTTCCTGCTCGACACCTTGCTCGCAAGGCCTGGGCTGACGGGTGCGTTGCTCCAGGATCTTCCCCTCGGATTGCTGGCCTCGATCGATCCCGATCGTGTTGCGGTGATCGGGCATTCATATGGCGCCTACCCCGGTCTCGCTGCGGCGGCGGGTGTTCGTGGGTTTGCACCGGATCAGCGGATCAAGGCCGTGATCGGTCTCCAGCCGTACACCCGCTCGATGAGCGACACCGCGCTCGGCCGGGTGCGGACCCCGACCCTGTTGGTGATCTCTGAGTTCGACGTGACCACGCCGGCGGCAACCGACGGTGACCGACCCTGGCAGCTGATCGAAGCGAAGCCGACGTGGCGTGCCGACCTGGGATCAGCGGCCCACCAGGCCGCAAGCGACATGGGTCTGTACCTCGAGTTGGCGGATCAACTCACGGATCTCCCACCAATGGTGATGGCCTACGTCGCGATGATGAAGTCCGAGATGGTCGGCCCGCACATCAGGCCGTGGAGAGAAGGCCTGTTGCTCCAGATCCGACTCATCGCTGCCTTTTTGGACATCGTGCTGGAAATCGACGTTACCCGCGGTGAAGCAGCGGCAGATCGGCTGGCGTCGGCGCAGGGTTTCGCCCTTCAGCGACGCTGACCGGCGCCGGTCAACACACGACATCTTTCGGTGGCACGATTCCCTTGTCGTTCGACACGGCCGAGATCGGGGGCGCAACCGGGTCCGTGGTCGTGGCGAGGGTAGGGATCGGGGCAACGGTCGTGGTCGTGACGAGGCCGCCGCTCGGCACCCCAGTGGAGGCCGTCGCGGAAGTCGTCGCAGCCGTGCCATTCGTCCCAACCGAGGGGTCGACGACTTGTCCGTCCTCAGTGGGGGCAGCGACCAACGGAGCCTTGCCCCGGAACACGGCCAGAACGGCTTTCATGTTGTCGCCCCCGAGGCGCGGGAGGAGTACGGCGTTTCCGCTCCGAGTGTCTGCCTTGACCTCGATCTGATACGACCGGAGATTGACCGGATCGAGGTTCTCGATCACGCCGGCGAACTGCAGCATCCGGTTGATCGTCAGGTTCTGGTCGGTGACGACGTACTGCTGCGCGGTGTCGATCAGCCCCCGAGCCACTGACGGCGTGTACACGCCCGTGCTCAGCGCCTTGGACACCACGCGCCGCAGAAAGTCCTGTTGGCGCGAGATCCGACCGAGATCCGCAGCAGGATCTTCGATCCACACGTTCAACGTCGGATCGAGGTATTCGTAGTGACGGGAGCGGACATAGGCCAAGGCATGATCGCCGTTGAAGTTGAAGCAGCCGGGAAGCGGCACGTCGAGGCCGGTGTTCGAGTCGCGGGCGGCATAGGCGAAGGGAACGGGGACCCCTCCGACTGCATCGACCAGCGTCTTGAAGGCGCAGAAGTCGACTTGGACGAAGTGGTCGATGCCGATTCCGAAGTTGTCGTAGATGGTTGCAATCAGCGCAGTGGGATCGTTCTTGGCGTAGGCCGAGTTGATCCGGCTCTCGCTGTCGCGGCCGGCGATGGTCACCCACAGATCGCGGGGAAAGGAAAGCACAGCGGCCTGACTGGTCGACGGATCGACACGCATCACCATGATCGTGTCGCTGCGTTCGCCGAGCGACTTGCGATCCCCGAATGCGCCGGCGAAAGGGGAGTCGGGATCGACGCACGCATTGTTGTCGGAACCGGTGATCAGGAAGTTCTTGGCCTCAGGATCGGCCTTCGGAAAGGTCTCGGTCGGCCCGAGTTGGGCGTCTGTTGCATCGGCCAGGTTCACGACGCCCGGAGTTTTCAGCTGCTGACTGACCAGCCGTTCGCCCGTCAGCAACACGAATGCCCCGACGAAGCAACCCACGATCAGCAGGCAGTTCACAACCAGCACCAGCTTCTGGGGCGCGGAATGGCGACGTGTTCCTCGGTTCGACATGACCATTCGACGTTACTGGCCGAGCCCGCCAAAGTCCGGGCAGGCCCCTCGCGATTCGGCTGTGTCGGGTGACCAGTGCCTGCTCAGAGGCCTCGAACGGGCCTCAGCACTGCACGTCCTTTGGTGGCACGATTCCGCGCGTGTCCTGCTCGACGGCAACCAATGGCAGCGAACTGGTTGTCACTGGAATCGTGGTCGTCGTGGTCGTGGTGGTGGCGCTGGACGGAGGCTTGGTCGTGGTGGCGGTTCCGCCCGACGAGGGCCGGCGGACAGTGGTCGATGTCTCGGAGATTGTGGTGGTCGTGGTGCGAGCGACGCTGGAGGTGGTCGACTCGAAGACTTGTTCGGGAGCTGTCTCCAGTTGGGCCTGCCCGCTGAAGATGGCCAGGATCGCCTTCATGTTGTCGCCCCCGAGGCGGGGTTCGATCACTGCTGCGCCTCCGACGACGGTTCCGACACCTTCGACCTGATACGTGCGAATGTCATTCGGGTCGAGGTTCTTCAACACGCCGGCGAATTCGAGTTGCTTGCCAAGGGTGAGGTTGGGATCCGTCACGACGTACTTCTCGGCGACGTCGATCAGACCACGCGCCACATCGATGTCGAATACGCCTTGAGAGACGACTTTGGCCACGGCGCGGCGCAGGAAGTCCTGTTGGCGGGAGATGCGGCCGTAGTCGCTCGCCGGGTCTTCCTTGTAGGTGTTGGTCTTGGGGTCGAGGTACTTGTAGTGACGGCTGCGGACATAGGCAAGGGCCGATGCGCCGTCAAAGGTGTAGCACCCAGCGGTCGGTACGTTGAGGTTCGTGTATCGGTCCTGAGCTGGATACTCGAACGGAACGCTCACGCCACCCACTGCGTCGACCAGTGTCTTGAACGCACAGAAGTCGATCTGGATGTAGTGCTCGACCAGGATCCCGAAGTTGAGGAAGATCGTGTCGACCAACTTCTGCGGATCGTTCTGGCTGTACGCACTGTTGATCCGGCTGCGCTTGTTCGTGCCGGCGATCTTGACCCACAGGTCACGAGGAAACGACAGCACTGCCGCTCGACTGGTCGACGGGTCTACTCGCATGATCATGATCGTGTCGCTGCGTTCGCCGATCGCGTCTCGCTCACCGACGGGATTCACCGTGCCAGGATCATCGCACGCTCCATTGTCGGATCCAGTGATCAGGAAGTTGCGGGCTTGTGGATCTGCGATCGGAAACGCTTCGGTCGTCGTCGTCGCTTCGACGGTCTCCGATGTCTCGCCGGTGCCGTCAGTCGCTGGATCGGTCGATTCGGTTGGCACGGACAACGGAGAGCGGATGTTGTCGGCAGGGCTGACGATCTCGCTCGTCTTGCGTTGGTTGTTGAGAACGTTCTGGCCGACCACGAGCGCCACCGCGCCGATGAAGCATGCCATCGCAATCATGAGGTTGAGGGTGAGCACCGCGTAATGGGGGGTGCGATGCCGTTGCCTGCGCTTCAGTGGCGGAGGCTTGAGGGACGGGTTTCCGACCTTGTCTCCTGGTTCGACGCGCTTTCCCATGAATGTTCGAATCTAGCGGTCGTGCGCCACACTGCGTCCGCGCCCTTCGGGATTCCGCACCTTGCCCGAAAATTGACTCCGCCGCCACCGTTGACCGCGGCGGGAAGTGAGGTCAACGAGGGCGGCGTGAGCCACAAGAGAATCATTTTCGGTCGCTCGGTCGGGCGGGACAGCGGGACTGAGGGAGCAACTTCGGTGACTCTCGAATTGATTTGTAGGGTCACTATGACGGACCGATTGCAAAGAACAGGCGAAGCGTCATCAACGGGAGTGTGAAGATTTACCGGTGACGGCCATCCAGGGCGCGGTCGACCCGGTCGGTCCAATCGATGTCTTCGGTGCTCTGTCCTGACGCATGGATCTCTGCCCGTTGTCGGGCGAGTGCCACGGCGGCGTCCTCGACCTGAGCGGTCAAGATCTGCTCGGTGATCTCGGTCCGGATTCGACCCGCCAGTGACGGGCTGGCACCGCCGGTGCTGACGGCGACGGATACCAGCCCACGACGTGCGACTGCAGGAAGGATGAACGAACAGTTGGCCGGATCATCGGCGCTGTTGACCCACACCCCTGCTGCCTTTGCGTCGCTCGCAACCTGGGAATTGACCAGCGGGTCGTTCGTTGCGGTCATCACCAATTGATAGGTGCCCGCCTCGCCGGCTCTATAGGGGCGGCTCTCGACCGATTGTGCGATCGATTCGAAGCCTTCGACCAGTACGGGCGAGACGACGGTGACCAGCGCTCCGGCCTCTGCGAGACCAGCGGCCTTGCGCAGCCCGACGGGGCCGCCACCGACGACGAGCACCTTTACGCCGGCGAGGTCCAAAAAGACCGGATAGTCGAACGACATGCGCGCACGCTACCGCCGGCATCCGGTCCGTTCGGTCGGAATTGACGACAAATCTACAATCCTGATCAGAATTGTCAGGATATAGTGATGATCATGTCGCTGATCTCATTCCCCCACACCCTCGAGACCGGACAACCGGCCGACACCATTCGTTGGGCGGCACAGGAGTTCGGCGTCTCGAACCTGGTCGTCACTGCCAGCTTCGAGGACGCGGTGCTCGTCCATGTCGCCGCCACTGCTGTGCCGGGGATCGAGATCGTGCTGCTCGATACGCAGTACCTGTTTGCCGAGACGAAGTGGCTGGTCGACGAGTTGACCCGAATGCTCGATGTGAACGTGAGGGTGGTCCATCCCCTGGCGGACGTTCAACCGGACAACCTGTGGCAGACCGACATCAACGCCTGCTGTGCAGTACGCAAGGTCGAGCCGCTGAATCGGTCCTTGCAGGGCAAGCAGGCCTGGATCACCGGCTTGCGCCGTGCCGATGGTCCCACTCGGGCCAACGCTGCGGTTGCGACCTACGACATCGGCCGCAACATCGTCAAGTTGAATCCGATCGTGGCGTTCAGCGATGACGACATGGTTCTGTACGCACAATTGCACGAACTGCCGGCGAATCCGTTGACCGAGCGTGGGTACCCGTCCATCGGCTGCTGGCCGTGCACGCGGCCTGTCGCGCCGGGTGAAGACAAGCGAGGTGGCCGTTGGGCCGGCGATGCCAAGACCGAGTGCGGGTTGCACGCATGACTCCGACCAACTCGGCACCTTCGGCTGCCACGGCCGCGGCATCGCTGCACCTCGACGCCCTGACCGACGAGGCGATCACCATCATCCGCGAAGTTGCGGCGGAGTGCGAAAACCCGGTGTTGCTCTTCAGCGGCGGCAAGGACAGTGCGGTGCTGCTACACCTTGCGCTGCTTGCGTTCTCCCCGGCCCGACTGCCGTTTCCGGTCATGCATGTCGACACCGGCCACAACTTCGACGAGGTGATCGAGTACCGCGATCGATTTGTTGCCGACACCGGGGTCCGCCTGGTGATTGCGAGTGTGCAGGACTCGATCGACCGGGGTCGAGTGGTCGAGGAGCTCGGGCCGCGGGCGAGCCGGAACCGGCTGCAGTCGGTGACGCTGCTCGATGCGATCGCGGAACATGGCTTCGACGCCGCGTTCGGCGGTGGCCGTCGAGACGAGGACAAGGCCCGCGCCAAAGAGCGAATTCTCAGCTTTCGGGACCGGCAGGGTCGATGGGATCCGCGCCAACAGCGCCCCGAACCATGGGGAGTGCTCAACGCGCGCATCCGCAAGGGCGAGCACCTGCGTGCATTCCCACTGTCGAACTGGACCGAGGTCGACATCTGGAACTACATCGCACTGCACGAGGTTCAGTTGCCGAGCATCTACTACAGCCATACGCGCACTGTCGTCGAACGCGACGGCATGCTGCTCTCGGTCGGCGGACCGGTCGCGCTCGAGCCGGACGAGACCGCGTTCGAGGCCGTCGTGCGGTATCGCACCGTCGGCGACGCGAGTTGTACCGGTGCAGTCGAGTCAACGGCCGCCACCGTGCGCGAAGTAATCGCCGAGGTGGCTGCTGCCCGCATTACCGAACGAGGCGCGACCCGTGCCGACGACACCTTCAGTGAATCCGCGATGGAAGATCGAAAGCGAGAGGGATACTTCTGATGAGCACCAATGCGCCAACCGCCACCGCTACTGCCCAACGAGGCACGCTGCGCATCGCAACGGCAGGTTCGGTCGACGACGGCAAGAGCACGTTGATCGGGCGACTCTTGCACGACACCAAGACGGTGTTCGAGGATCAGCTCAGCGCAGTGATCAAGGCGAGTCGTCGCTACGGCGACGGTGAGACGAACCTCGCGCTGCTGACCGACGGGCTGCGCGCGGAACGCGAACAGGGCATCACGATCGATGTCGCTCATCGCTACTTCGCAACGCCGTATCGCAGTTTCATCGTCGCAGACACCCCCGGTCATGCCCAATACACCCGCAACATGGTGACCGGCGCATCAACCGCCGACGTTGCGATCGTGTTGGTCGATGCGCGCCACGGCGTCGTCGAGCAAACCCGCCGTCACGCGTTCATCGCGACGCTTCTGGGCGTTCAGGCGATCGTGCTCGCCGTCAACAAGATGGACCTGATCGAGTGGGACGAAGCCGAGTTCACCTGCATCGCCAAGGAAGTCGCCGAGTACGTCCTCGCGTTGCCCACGCCGGTACCCGTGATCGCCGTTCCCCTCTCGGCACTACTCGGTGACAATGTCGTCGACCGTTCGGACAAGTCGCCATGGTACGACGGTCCGGCGCTGCTGCAGTTACTCGAGGAGTTCGACGCCGAACCGACCGCCCACGTTGGCGCCCGACTGCACGTGCAGCGGGTCATTCGTCCCCAGGGCGGAGAGTTCGCGGACTTCCGCGGCTACGCCGGAGTCGTCATCGGCGGAGCGTTGGCCGTCGGCGATTCCGTGATCCTGCAACCCGCTGGCATCCGGTCCACCGTCCGGGCGTTGCATCGGGCAGGCAAGCCGGTCGACTCCGCCGAACCGGGGCACGCTCTCGTGATTGAACTCGCCGACAAACTCGACGTGGCAAGAGGCGATGTCCTGGTCGCCGCCGGATCCGACGTCGCGCCGGTCGTCGGCGAGGTCGTCGAGGTTGACATCTGCTGGATGATTGACCAGCCGCTCGCCGCCGGCAGTCGTTACTGGTTCAAGCACGGCAGTCGCACCGGGCGTGCAACGATCACTGCGATCGAATACCGCCACGACCTGACCACCCTCGACCGCGAGCCCGCCGATCAGTTGAAGCTCAACGACCTCGGCAGGATCCGGATGCTGCTCAGCGAACCGATCGTCGCCGACCGCTACGTCGATAATCCCGATGGCGGGCGGATCATCCTGATCGACGAGTCGACCAACACCACCGCGGGCGCCGCGATGGTGGCAGCGGTGTCATGAGCACCCCGGAGGAGATCAAACTCGCGAGCAACTACCTGCGCGGTGAGCTGCCGACCGAGTTGACGAACGGCGCACCCGAGTTCGGCCACGACAGCATCGTGCTGCTCAAGTTCCACGGCATCTACCAACAGGACGACCGCGATGTCCGCCGAGCCCGCGCATCCAAGCGGCTCCCGCTGGATTACAGCTGCATGGTGCGCGCTGCAGTCCCCGGGGGTCGGATCAGCTCCGAGCAGTGGCTCGCGCTCGATCGCGTCGCCGAATTGGCCGATGGCACCCTGCGACTCACCACCCGTCAAGGGGTGCAGTTCCATGTGGTCCTCAAGGACGACCTCCACCGGCTTGTGCATGACATCAACGGTGCGCTGCTGACGACACTGGCGGCATGTGGCGATGTCGTTCGCAACATCATGGCGAGTCCGTTTCCAGACGAACGCCAAGCAGTGCTCGGG
>JANOEM010000703.1:0-2410 GCA_031413195.1 Actinomycetes bacterium | reverse complement strand
CGGCCCTGCTACTGGCGCGCACGGAATTTCCGTTGATCCAGATCGATGGCTACCGCGCGTGGCTGGACGATCTCGCGGCCTTCCCAATCGACTGTTCTTCAAGCTCTTCGGAGCAGATGCCGGGTTCATCCTGCTGCGTTGGGTCTTCGCGTCAGTGATCACCGCATGCGTGATGGCGCTTGGGAGACGGAGGTGGCGCACCCTCGACACGATTGCCCTCGCCCTGTTCGTGCTTGTCAGCCCGATGCTGTTGCGCTCGGTCATGACCGACTATGCCGACTCGGTCACGGTGCCGTTCGGGATACTGGCGATAGCCCTGTCGGCCTTGAGGCCGACGCGGACCTCGACCGCTGTAGTTGTCGGGGTGTGCGCAGCCAACATCGCGATCGCAAATCCGATCGCTGGATCCGCCATTATCTGCCTCGTGCCCGCGTGGATGTACGCGGTCGATTCCTGGAAGCGTCGGGTCACGTTGCTGGCCGTCGCGGCAACGGCGGCCCTCGTCGTCGCCGCCTTCGGGTGGGTCTTGTTCCGTTCTCGTTACGGCATCGACAACGTGTACGCGCCCACGGTTGAGTTCTTGCGGAACAACACCACCTACCAGGACCCGCTGAAGTCACCACGACTGTGGTGGATGGGATACCGGATCTGGATCTACATCCCCCTGCTCGTCATCGCAACCTGGCGGTACCTCGTGAAGTTCCGCAACGTGGCCTTCGATTCAACCGAGACGCTCGTTCTGGCGACGTGTAGCACCCAATACGCTTTCCAGATCTGGTACCAGTTCAGTCGCCACGGATCGACCCTCGAAATCCCGTACTACTGGTCGATGATGGTTCCATCACTGTTGCTCGCTGTCGTCGTCCTGATCGGCAAGATGGCCCAATCAGTTCACAGACTGGTGTTGATCGGGTCGGTGGGAGTCCTGATCCTTGGTGTGCTCGTCGTTCGAACGGAGATTCCCGAGGTCTACTCGTCGTGGGTAGACGCGCTTGTGCTGCTCGGAGGAATTGCATTCGTGGTGCACCGGTTCGGCCAGAGAGCGCAAGCGTTTGCGGTCTGCTCGGCGGTCTTCATCGTGTTCACGTTTCAAGCTGGAGCACCACGGCCCGAACCATTGCTCCCGGGTGAGAACAAGGTCGAAGCGTCGTATGAGACGGCTTTCAACGCCGAAGACTCCGACGGTATCGATGCCTTCCGTGCTGCGACCTGGTTCAGTGAGCAGATGAACACGCTCGACAGTCAGACCGAGCAAACTGCGTTCTATTGGATCGGTGGCGCACACGGGCATCAACTGGCCGCGATGTACAACGCTCACGTTGCCGGTCGTTGGCTGAACGCCGGATGGGGCGCGGATAGCCCTGGTCTCGGGTTGATTCCGGATTTCACCTGGGCCATTCAGACGGGCGTGGTCCCTGTCGTGGCGATGGTCGGGACCGCTGACGACGTTGCCGCGATGACGGCGACTCTTGAAACAGTGAATCCCGAGTTCACCGTCATTCTCGAAGGGGTTGCGCCCGATCGGCTCCAGACGAACGTCAGAGTCGTCCAGCTCGACAAGCCGTGAGGATTGATCGGCCGTTCATCTGAACTCAACGCTGGTGATGGCGATCCCGATCAGCCGGGCGTCGGTCGATCCACTGATCGTCTCCGCCGGGCGCCAGGTCTCGGTCTCGATTCGAAGTGCGCCGGCCGCTTTGTCGTATGGCAGCCGAACCGTCTTCTGCGACTGGCTGGCGATTCGGCCGCGCTCGATCTTGGCGCCGTGGTGGATTGCGTAGGGGATGTCGTGCGGTGCAGGGTTGGTCAGGTTGACCACGATCTCGTGCCAGTCGCCGCCGATGGGACAGACCAATCTGCTGTCCGCCAGGGTGTAGCGCTGGGTCGATGTGGCGGAGTCGGGAATCGCCCAGCCCGGCTCATCCGTAGGCGGGAACCTGACCGTACCCGGCAGGATGACGTTTCCGAGTCGGGTGAGACTGAAGATAGACGTCAGGTGAGAAGCATCGCTTGCGTGCCGGGAAACGGTCCAGCCTTGGCGCATGCAGGTCTCGATGAAGTAGGACTCCGTGAACCCGAGCTCGAGCCAGCCGTTCTGGCGAATCGCCCAGAGCGACTCGCCGTCGAGACGAAGACCCCACGGAGCGTGAAAGCCGTCGAAGATCGGCTCAGCGGCGAGGAACACCTTGCCGCCGGGCTTGACCACCCGATGCAGGTCGGTGAGGAGTTGCACGTGGTCCGAGCAGTGGTGGAAGCACTCGTAGAACAGCACCGCGTCGAATTGACCGTCCATCGTGCCCGCGTCCAGAAAGGCACCGACGCGAGCGTCGGGCGTGAGGGCAAACAATTCGGCCCGGTCTCGTATCAGCTGTACGAAGTTGGGATCGATGTCCAGTGCCGTGACCTGGTA
>JANOEM010000702.1:0-1624 GCA_031413195.1 Actinomycetes bacterium | reverse complement strand
CGCGAGGTGGTGTTCAACAACACCTCTACCGCTACCGTCTACATCACTCAATACGACGACTTTGCCGGCACACAGATCGACCTGCAACTGAATGCAGATCCGCTTGTCACGGCCGGCCTATTCAACTCGTTGCAGGTTGGGGATCGCATCACGGTGGAGGGCGCAACCGGAACGCTCGCCACGATCCTAAATGGAAACGGCCATGTGATTGGCTCGTTTCCGTTTTCCAACGTCATCCGCGTCAACACCAACCCAGGTGGAGCAATCGCGGCGGTTACCGGCCAGACCGCTCTGATCGACAGGGTAACGAGCAATCAGCTATCAGGAGGGCCAGGGTTTGCCGTATCTGACGACGTGGAGTCGTTGACGATCTGGACGAGCTTGAATCGTGGTCTTGTCAGCTTTGGGGTGCCAACGACTGTTCATCCGGCCCATGTCGCGAACCGGCAACGGGACTTCGGCGACGCAACGGGCAACCTGAAACAGGGCAACGCCAACGCGGCAACGGTGGCTGGGGGGCGCTCTAGGCGACGGCAGAAGTCACTACCGTATCGGTTGGTCCCGCACATCGCGGGCAACCGGCTCATCATGGTGGCGCCAGGTTATGGCTGCGTGTTCCAGGCGCCCGGCATCATCCCGCCAAACTTCGATGAGGTCTCGTCTCAGTACGGCATCAACGCTCTGGGCAACGACATCTACGACATGCCGCGCTGCCTTGGTGTGCCGAAGGCCGTGATGTGGGAAGATCCTGACAAGCTGGAGGCATCATCGGTTCACATCGAGAACTCTGCTTCGCTGGCTACTGGGTTTGGTGGCTCCGACGTGAGCTTGTCTGACCGTAATGGGCAGTACATGTTCAAGGTGGCATACCGCGACGACGCGACCGGCGAGATCGGGCTATGCAGCGAGCCTGTCATCGTGACGACCGGAACGGTGCATTCATTCGAGAGCCTCCGGTTGTTTGTCTACTTTCCCGGCTACCTGATGCATGAGTCGCTGGCTCACACGGTAGTTCTGTACCGCACGCAAAAAGGAGGAGACAGCTTCTTCTTTGATCGCATTGTCAAGTTGACGGCTCTGACATCGTCCGGCACACCTGGGGCAGCCTCATCGAAGTACGGGCTCACGCCCGAGAGTTTGACCACCGAATACTTCTTTCATGCCTACCTGAAGCCGACCTACGCGACCAGCGAGGTCTTGCTTGCGCGCCGAGGGGTGGTGCCGAGCTCCCTGGAGCAGATGCCTATGGGCTGTAAGGCCGCTCGTACGATTCGTGGCTGGAGCCTTTTCGGCGGCGCGCTTGGGAATGCCGGGTCCCGCAAAGAGTTGATGAAGGGAACGCTGACGCTTCACTACGACGGGACCAACGGGACCATCTTGCTGCCAGACGCGATCAACTACACCGCGGATCGAGTCGGCAGCGCCTTCGTCAACGATTTCACCACGCCCGTTACGGCGGCGTCATTCGTTGGCGTCGAGACTGGCTTTGGCTGCGTCGAACCGCGACTCGACCGCCGGCCGCGTTCGCGCGAAACTGGCCGGTTGCGACGCGTTCTTGGGAGGCGCGGTGACACGCGGCGACACAGCGCGGGCGCTCGAGTCCTGCAACGTCGCGCTGCCCGCC
>JANOEM010000701.1:0-4153 GCA_031413195.1 Actinomycetes bacterium | reverse complement strand
GCGTGGCTCACGGATCGAATGTCGCGGTTGGCTCCGGACCTCAGTTCAACGGCCGAGGTCGAACCCGGTGGAGGGCAGTTCCTGCTCGTCCTGCGCGCCGGCTGATCCGGTCGGACGGGCCGGATAGTTCGACGATTCGAGATCGTGCTTGTCCTCGGCGAGGGCGGCGCCCAACGATCGGCGGACAACGCGGCGAAGGAAGGGGGAAGCAAGCCTGCTCACGCCCCGAAGCGGCGCTTCAAGGCGCACCGCGACACGGGACGTAGATGCATCCACCGCTGCGACGCGAAAGGTGATCGAGCCACCCGCGAACTGCCCCGCAGTGACGGAGTTCACGAGCGTGCCGTCAGGCTGCCGATCGAGGACCAACTCCTGCACAATGCGTAGCGGGCCGACCCTGCTGATCTGTCGATACCGACAGGTCTGCCCATCGTCTTCGAGGACCTCGAACTGAACTCCTCGATGGACACCCGTTCGTTGGTGGTGGGCGACATCGCCGAACTGCCTCGTCACGAGGTCACCCGGGCAGCCGATCACGATCTCTCTGTCGACGATCATCATCTCTGGATAGTGGCACGGTAATGCCATTCTGTCAATCCCGTGTCATTTCGGCAGATATGTGCCACTTAGCCGAACGGCGGCTGGCATACTCTCGGAATGTCCCCACCCGCGAGGCGCCCGACGATTCGGGACGAGAACAAGGCCAACACCCGGCGCTGGATCATCGACGCGCTCGTAACGCTCGTCGAAGAGCGCGGCAACTTGGACTTCACGGTCAGTGAACTGTCCGAACGTTCCAACGTTCCGCTTCGGACCCTCTACCGCTACTACCCCAAGCGGCAGGACTTGATCGACGCCTTGGCCGCCGTGGACGACCAGGTCGCTGCGATCGAATTGCCCGACAATCTCGACGGTTACGTCGACTGGCTGACGGCCGCGTGGAGGAATCTCATCACCCACGAGATGTTCATCCGAGCCCAACACCACGGCCAGGGCGGAGTCGAAGTCAGGCGGGCGCGCATTCCCTTCTTTCGCGCGGTGGTCAGCGAGTTACTCGAACACGAGCGGCCGGGCCTACCCCCGGATCGACACGACGATGTTGTCGACGCGTGCCTGTTATTGACGTCCTCGGCGACGATGTTCGAGATGCTCGACGTGATGGAACTCGACCTCGACCGGGCGGCCCGGATTGCGGCCACAGCGATGGTGACGATCATCCGAGCCGCTTGATCCTGTCAGCTGGCGTCGGCGCTTGTTGTCAACGGCAGCCGGCGTCAGATGAAGTAGGCGACGCTCGGCGCTGCGGGCAGCAGATAGCCGAAGGCGTCGGCAAGGAGGTGGGCCCCGCTCTGACTGAACAGGTCGATCCGGCCATCGTCACCAACCGGAAGCAGAGCAGCGTTCGCCCGAGTCTCGCCGGCCTCCGTCAGGTTGAGGTTCGAGGCCAACGGTCGGGGCTGGCCGTGAGCCCAGCCGGTGAAGTAGCCGGGCGCTGCCGATTCCGTTGCGGTGAGATTCGCCACGACCGCCCAAGCGGTGCTCGAGATGTCGCCAACGGCACCGAGTACATCGATCGAACCACCGGCCGCGACCGGGCTCCCACCGCCGGTCCGAGTGTCGAACATCCGGATCGGTTGGAGCGGAACGAACAAGCCCCCCGAGCTCGGCCCCGACGATGCGTCCGTGACGTAGCCAGTCACGTCGGCCAACAGATGTGTGCCGCTCTGACTGAAGAACGACACGGTCCCATCGGCCCTAACTGGAACGATCGTCAGGTTCGCCGCGGTGTGCCCTGGGCCATCCAGGTTCAATGTCGAAGCCAACGGCCTCGGCTGCCCTCCTGGGTAGCTCGTCACGTAACCGGCAGCGGTGGCGTCGGTGCCAGTGAGGTTGATCACCACAGCCGAAACCCCCGATTCGGGGATCCCGGCCACGCCCGTGACGTCGACGGTGAGCACACCTCCGGGAACGATCTTGCCCGACGCCGGACCCGGCTCGCGGGTGTCGAAAACCCGTGCCGGATTCAGCGGAATGATCCGACCTGCCGTCGCCACCGAAGCCTGCTGGAAGTAGCCGACGATGTCACCGAGCAGATGGCCGCCGCGCTGGGCGAAGAAGTCGAGCCGGCCGTCCTTGCCGAGCGGCACGATCACCAGGTTCGGTACGGTCTGGCCTGATCGAACGGTGTTCAGGCTGCTCGCTAACGGCCGAGGCTCACCCGTTGGCGAAACCGTGACGAAACCATCGGCTGAGGACTGATCGATCGTCAGGTTGAACGCGACAGCCGTCACGCCCGTGAGCGGGACGCCGCCAACACCGGCGAAGGTGACCGTTCGGGTGGTACCGCCCCCGACGAAACCGCTCGCCGGACCGGGTTCGCGGGTGTCGAAGACCCGGCTGGGTGGCAAGGGGACGAACATCGATGCCCCCGCGTGCGGCACCTCGACGGCGCCCGGCTCACAGCGCCAGTTCGGTCGAACTTGGTCGCGCTGGTCAAACATCGTCGTGCTGATCGATGGGCACACGTCGTCCGGAATGAGATTGACCAGCCCGCCGCCGACGATGGGCAGGCGTGTCGGGGTGCGACCACCGTTTTCGGCAAGCGGAGCGAGGCCGAGCGGGTTCAGCACGATGTCGCCACCGCAGGAAGGACCGTCGTGGACGGTGTAGGACTTGTTGTCCATTGCGATGTTGCAGCTCGGCCCACCCTGGGCTTCTCCCACGACTGAAGCACGAAGAACGGTGGTCGCCGGCGCGTAGAAGTTAGCTCCTGTCGACGCCAAGTTTGCCGTGATCGTCGAGAACGTCACATCGCCACCGATCGTCAGCCGGAAGCCGCCGCCCCTGCCGGCGGCGCCGTTGCCCCCGGGAGGCGCTCCGCTGCCGCCGAGTCCGGACCGGCCGGCTGCGTTGGCGTGGATCGTCGATCGGTTCACCGTGGCGGTGCTGGCTATCGCCCCGCCTGCCTCGCCGGCGTCGCCGCCGGGGCCCCCACTCGAACCGTTGCCGTTGCCGCCGCCTCCCCCGCCGCCGGCCGAGTTGCGCGCGATCGTGGACGCGCCCACGTCGACGACGAGCCCGGACAGCCCGCCACCGGAACCGCCATCGCCACCATCGCCCCCGGCGGCACCAGCGCCCAAGCCAGAGCCGCCCTTTCCACCAGCCCCGAGCGTGTTCTGGGTGAGCTCGATCAAGGTCAACGTGATCACGTTGGCAACGAGCGCGCCGTCTCCACCCGAGCCTCCCGCTCCACCAGGCTGGTTCGAGCCGACACCATTTCCACCCGCTCCACCGAAACCTGAGGTGTTCTGATGGATGTCGCTTGCGAACGCAGTGATTTCTACGGCGAAAACCGCTCCGCCGGAACCACCGTCTCCACCATTACCGCCGGCACCCGGCGCGAGCGGAGGTGCTCCGAGACCGCCGTTACCGGTGCGGTTGCCATCGATCTCGGCGAAGATCAGTTCTACCTTTCCGGTCGATCTGATGGCACCACCGGATTGCGCGGAGGATCCATTGCGATTGCCGGCTTGAAAACCGTTGGCGCCATTGGCGGTGTTGCCACCGGTGATTCGCAGATCCTGGAATCGCACCGTGCCGACCCCGCTGTGGTCAAATGCTCGCTCCCCTGCGCAGGCAACGGTGATCGTGGCGCGCGCCCCGGGGGCGCCGATGAAGGTGACCTTGCTGTTGGAGACCAGGTCCAGGTCGCCGCCGTGGTTGTCGTCGAGATTGCCCTGCTGGCAACTGCGGTTGATGATGTAAGGCGTGCCGCCTTCGAGCTTGACCACCCATTCACCGCCTTCCGCGTTGATCTGATCGACAGCGCCGCGAAGGCTGGTCGGCGAACCGTCGTCGGCTCGGTTGGTGACGGTGATGACGCCGGCGGCAGCGTGTGCTGCTGGAGTGTCGGCGAGGGTGCCGGTGAGAGTGATGGCGCATGTCGCGACGGCGACGGCGAACTGCCCGATACGGGGGGCTCGGGGATGACGTAACGTCTTCATGGTTTCTCCTCTGGGTTGATCTTCGATGTTGTCGCCCGGCTTGATTGCTTGCTTGCTGGAGGGGAGACGGGTGATGAAGACGGCCGATGTCGTGCAGGAGATCTTCCCGCGCGCCACGGAGCACCTCGGGCAGCTTCGCGACCGTACCC
>JANOEM010000700.1:0-4204 GCA_031413195.1 Actinomycetes bacterium | reverse complement strand
ATGGTGATGGTGATGGTGATGGCGATGGTGATTGCGACGTCGTCGTCTCGATGGATTGCGACTTCTCGCACGACCCGGCTGCGATCCCAGCGCTGGTCGATCGAATCGAACGGGGCGCCGATGCCGTCGTCGGGTCGCGGTATGTGGCGGGTGGGGGAACGCTCAACTGGCCGGTGCATCGTCGGCTGCTGTCGCGCTGGGGCAACCGCTACACGGCCGCAGTTCTCGGCCTGAGCATCCGAGACTGCACGTCCGGGTTTAGGGCCTATCGATCGAACGCGCTGCGGACGATCGCTCCGACAACAACAACTGCTGAGGGCTACGCCTTTCTGACCGAACTCGTCCGCCGGTTGGATCGCGAAGGCTTCACGGTGGTCGAGCAACCGATCACCTTCGTCGATCGCGAATTTGGGATATCGAAGATGTCTTCTTCGATCATTGCCGAATCGATGTTGCTCGTGACCCGGTGGGGTATTGCCGACGCGATCGGCAAGGTCCGGGCCACGATTCGAGCCAAGGCTCGCAGGGCTCACTGAGCGGCGGCGGCGGGCCACACCGATACGCAGCCTACGGAATCGCTCCGAAGACCCCATAGAGGCCGGTCAGCGTCACCAATCCCGCTGCGCAGAGTCCGAGCACGACGGTCCACAGTTCGTGCGCTGATGAGCGGTGGTCGTCCTGGTGGCGGAGCTCGATGTCGCGAATCCAGGCGGCCGCCGAGATCAGCAACGGGAATGCCGTGTAGAGGAACCGTGGCCGTGCCGTCACCGTGCTCGGGGCCAGCATCAGGATCAGCACGACGGCGCAATAGGTGACCATCGGCCAGGGGAGACGTTTCTTCCATGCTGCGTAGACCAACAGCAGCGTCGCCAGGAACGCGACAGCCGTGATGATGTCGGTCGGCGACGAGAGAGGGCGGGTGAATGCCTCGATCGTGTTGCGGATCGCGGTGAGCCCGAAGCTGGTTCCCTCGTCCCAGGCCTCACCCTGGGTCCGGAACCAGGCCAGATTTTCGCCGGTGCGGATGTAGAGGAACACATGAAAGCCGATGAAGCCGAGCGGTGCGAGCAGCACTGCGCTCAACGAGCGCCACTCGCGCCGATCCTTGATCGCGAGCAGGGCCGCGACCCCGCACGCCGCGATCAGCGCGATGCCATTCGGGCGGGTCGCTGCCCCGATCGAGGCGAGCACGCCCGCCGCGACCCAATGCCTGCGATGGAGACACAGCAGGCAGCCTGCTGCGACCACCAGCAGCGTTGCCTCGCTGTATGTGAACGACAGGACGAAACTGCCCGGGAACAGTGCCATCAACAACATCGAACGGTATGCGACCTGGTCGTCGAACAACTCCCGCGCAATTCGGCCGACGAGATAGATCGCAACGGCGCCGAGAATGAAGTTCAGGGCGAGGCCGGCGAGGACATCGCCGCCCGGTAGCACCTTGTCGAACCAGCGCACGAGTGTTGGGAAAACGGGGAAGAACGCAGTTCGGGCCTGGTAGTCGTCCCAGGTGATGTTCGGCGGAACTCGCGACGGGTAGCTGTCGCGAACCAAGGCGAAGTACCACTTGCCGTCCCACGAGGTGAGTACTTCGGTGATCTTGTCGATTGCGTTGGTCGGGCGGGCAATGCCGTCTTCGCGATCGGCGACGACACGCTGGGCCGCGACGACCGCTGCCCCGGCGAGCACGCACAACCGTGACAACAGGTAGGCGACCCCCGCCCGCTTGACCAGCCGGCGCCACTCGGGATTGCTCGGCACGGAGTCCACGCGAGCCGACGATCGCTGGGATGCCTGCGTCGGCGGTGACTCCGGCGATTCCGGTGATGGATCGAGTTCCGGACTCACGATGGTGTCTCGGGTTTCGTCGGGGAGAGTGTCGGCCATCGTGGGGGAGTACTGCTTGCCTCGGGGATCAGCGCCGGTGAACGCCGACGCGACGCTAACACGAAGCCCGGCGATCGTCCGGTCTGCATGAGTCACCAGCGGTGGACTGGTTGGATCCGTTGGTGCGGCCCAAAAGCCGGCGCCGAGTGGCCGTCCATCGCAAGGAGGCGGATCACTCGCCCACGCTGGCCGGCATAGGGCTGCAACAGTTCGAGCATCTGTTCGTCGGTGCCGCGTGGCCGGCGGGTCAGGGCCCACGAGACCATATTCGGGATGTGATAGTCGCCGACGGCGACCGCGTCGGGATCGCCGAGGGCTGACCCAATCGTCGCTCCGACTGTCCACGGACCGATGCCGGGCAGGAGGGCGAGCTTTGCTGCCGCGAGGGCAGGTGCCAGGGTCGACCACTCCCCGATGCGGTCTGCATATCGGGCGACGGTTCGCAGCGCCTCGGCCCGCTTGGCCTCGATGCCGAACGGATGGAACCACCAAGCCGGCTTGGCGAGGAGACGATCCGGCGAAGGAGGCAGGCGCAGGCCCGCTGTCAGTTCGGTCTTCGGACCCGGCGCCTCTTCGCCGAGTTCAACGCAGAGCCGTCGCCACTGACCGATCGCTTCGTGGGCGGTGACTCGTTGGCCGAGCACCATCGGCAGGATCTCGTGGTAAATCGTCGAACTCGCCACGATTCGCAATCCCGGGTTGTTCCGATGCGCTCGGCTGACAGTCGGGTGGGCGTCGTCGGGACATCGAAACCCCGCATCGTTCGAACCGGTCATTGCCCCGGCGCGACTGAGCATCCACCGCTCGCCGGGCCCCCACGCCTCGGCTTCGAGCCGACCGCCAGCCCAGCGGAGACGCAGAGTGGCCGGGCCATCCGGGGTGAGGGTGGCGCGCACGAAGTCGGTACTGGTCAGCCGGGTGGTCGGATCGTGGCTGCCGAATCGGAACACCGACAATGTGGAGCGGAGGTTGACGATCGGGTCGATCTGCACGCTCAACACGCTCGAACCGTAGCGGAGCCGTCACGATGAGTGGATGCCCGTTCTCGAACTGTCCCAACCCCGCCCCGGTGTCTCCCAGATCACGCTCAACCGGCCGGACAAGCTCAACGCGATGACGTCCGAACTGATCCAGGACCTGCACGAAGCCTTCGACTCGATCGCCGTCGACCCGTCGATCCGAGTCGTCGTGTTGACGGGGGCGGGGAGAGGTTTCTGCGCAGGACTCGATCTCGGTGGGTACGGGGAGGCGCCGCACACCGAGGGGTTGGGGAGGATCCAGACCGGGTTCGCGGTTCAGCAGCACATCGCCGGTCTCATCCCGCGGATGCGTTCATTGCCACAGCCGATCATTGCGGCCGTGAACGGCGCTGCGGCGGGTGGCGGGTTTGCGTTGGTACTCGGGTCGGATGTGCGTCTCGCTGCCCGGTCGGCAAAGTTCAATGCCGCCTTCATCCGGATCGGCTTGTCCGCATGTGACATCGGCACGAGTTGGCTGCTGCCCCGTTTGGTCGGTGTGGCCCGGGCCCAGGAACTGATGCTGACGGGGCGGGTCTTCGACAGTGCAGAGGCGTACCGAATCGGCTTGGTGGTCGAGCTGTTCGACGACGACGAACTGATCGCGGCCGCATACGCGAAGGCCGAGCAGATCATGCTCAACGCGCCAATGGGCGTAGCACTCACCAAACAGGGGATGTGGACGGCACTCGAGGTTCCGATGCAGGCCGCGATCGACATCGAGAATCGTCAGCAGATCATGCTCAGCCAGACCCGTGATCATCGCGAGGCGATGGCCGCCTTCATCGAGCGTCGATCCCCGAACTACGCCAACGACTGAGCAGCCGAGCGGATTGTCACGGGTGCTTCACCACCGTGCAGCGGGTAGTGGCAGGCAACGAAATGCCGATCGGCTACCTCGCGGAGCTGTGGCTCCTCTTCCGAGCACCGGCTCTGCGCAGCTGGACAGCGAGTGTGGAACCGGCAGCCGGATGGCGGCAGCACCGGCGATGGCGGTTCGCCGACGACTTCGTTGCGCTGCACCGTGACGGTCGGATCGGCAACGGGGATCGAACTGAGCAACAGATCGGTGTAGTGGTGCGCAGGAGCGCGGTAGAGGTCGTCGGACGGAGCGATCTCGCACATCTTGCCGAGGTACATCACGGCAACACGGTCGCTGATGTGCCGCACGGCCGCGAGGTCATGCGCGACGACGAGGTACGACAGCCGGAATTCCGCCTGCAGCCGCTCGAGCAGGTTGAGGATCTGCGCCCGAATCGACACGTCGAGGGCGCTGATCGGCTCGTCGGCGACGATGAGGT
>JANOEM010000699.1:0-1855 GCA_031413195.1 Actinomycetes bacterium | reverse complement strand
GGCGGCTGGCGGGTCAACCGTAAACGAAGACGCGGCGGCGGGGTCCGGCTTTCCGAATGGCTGGGCGGTTGTCGTCAATCACATGGCCACCGCCGGGTGTCGCGTGGGGCGCACAAGCGGGGACTGCCCCGAGCAGGTGCGTGATCTCATGAGTCACAAGATATGTGGTTGGCGCGCAGTTTCCGATTGGGAAGAAGCTGATCGGTCCCATGCGGTAGGTGATGCCGCACGCCGACCCCGAATCCCCCTCGTAGAACACGGCCAGCCGTACGTCCGAGGTAAATTGCGGTTTCGCCAAGCGAAGCGAACTGTTGACAGTACTCACCGCATTTGGGTCATTTCGGACGGCGGATTTGGACTCCGACAGGCGCACGGTTACAACAGAAATCGTGTCTGCTGCCCTTACAAATAGTGGGTGCAACCCGCCGGTCTGAGAGTCATACCACGTCTGCATCGCAGTGATCTCGGATGCGATGGCGGTTGTCCGTCCCGCCACTTCGATGCCATCGCTCGGCACCGCGTAGACGGCTTGAATGACCGCAGGGTGAGGTGCGGGGATTGTGATGGTGGAGTCGTTGATGTCGTAGCCGTTGGCATCGACGATGAGGTTCACTGTGTTCGACGAGTACGCGCAGACCGTGCCCGCAGCACTGAGTTTC
The DNA here is from genome assembly GCA_031413195.1 of Actinomycetes bacterium. Lineage (GTDB taxonomy): Bacteria > Actinomycetota > Acidimicrobiia > Acidimicrobiales > Ilumatobacteraceae > WLMZ01. Next base: position 1,196 of record JANOEM010000699.1, on the reverse strand, counting down.
ACGATGACCGCGTTCGGGATCGTCTGGCCCGGACTGTAGTTAAGGTTCGAAGCGAGCGGTTTCGGCGCGTCGCACGGGTACATCGTGACAAAGCCCGCACCCGCAGCATCAGTGACCGTCACGTTCATGACCGCGGTCGATGCATTCGCCAAAACGCCACCGCGCCCCGCGACACCAAGCGCGACCGTGGACCCGCCAACAAGCAGCCCCGTCCTCGCAAACAAACCATCAATCGTGACGCCATCGACGCGAGAATCCATCAACCTCGCCGGCACCAACGCCACATACGACGACTCGCCATCCCGAGCGATTGTGCGCGCTACGTTCGTTTGCGTCACTGCGATCCAGACGACCGACCCCAGCGCCGCGATCGCAGCGAAGGCCATCTTCCGCGGATGAGCGTGCATTTGTGCATGTTATCCGCTCCTCGCGTAGGCGTGGGACGGGGTGGTCCGCGTTCGGTGCCAGCGGTTCGATCAAGGTTGCGGCCTCTTGAGGACTGCAGCTGGAAGGAAACCCTGCCATGTCGGACAGTATCGCGATGGTGAAGATGTTGTGGGCTTGCCTGGCATGAACGCGCTCGAGGTTGTCGAGGGTGACGACGTACTGGTCGTCAAGGTCGAAACGACCGAGACGATCGGGTGGTGCCCTGGGTGTGGGGTTCGTGCTCAGCCGCAGGACCGCACCGAGCGTTCGGTTCGTGATCTGCCGTGCTCCTGGCGGGCCGTCCGGTTGGAGGTGCCGCGCCGCCGTTGGCGTAGCCGCGAGGTGTTGTGATCGACCCAGACGCGGACCGAGGATGTCGAGCAGTTGGACGCACGGCGGTGTTGACCCGGCGGCTGGTGCCGAGGCGTGCCGCCAGGTCGACCAGCGGGCCCGCCCGGTACAGCGGTCGGCCGCGACTTCGGGGTGTGTTGGGGACGGTCATGAACGCAGTGATCGAGCACGGCACCCCGCTGGTCGACTCGCCGGATCGGGTCGCCTCGGTCACCAAGTTGGGTTGGGCGGGTCGCCCGCAGGGAGCGAGCCCGATGCCTGGCGGAACCGATCGCCTCGGTGTACCACTGTGAGTTCCCCTGAAGTCGTGAACCTATCCGAAGTAGCCGTTGACGTCGATGACGAGGTGGCTCGTGGCTGAGGTGTAGACACAAACCTTGCCGTCGGCGCCGATCTTGGAGACGACGGCGTTGGGGATC
>JANOEM010000698.1:0-2034 GCA_031413195.1 Actinomycetes bacterium | reverse complement strand
GTTCGTCGGCGTGGTCGAGGATGTCTTGGATGGAGCGGGGCATGGTGGTCACCTGGTGAACTTTGGCCGTGCGGTCATGGCGTGGATGATGAAGTCGATTCCGTCGGCGCGGCTGACGCCGATCTCGAGGAGTTGGCCCGTTTGGCTGGGGCCGATGAGCATGACGAGGTCGTCGAGTTGCAGGACTCGCGTTGGGTGGCGGTAGGCGTGGAGGATGTCGTCGTCGGGCACGCCGTGTTTGCGTGCGCTGGCCAGAGCGAGTGACAGTATCTGTGCCCTCCTACGACGGAGCCGGTGTGCGTCTCGACGACATCGTCGGAGGGGACTTGAACGTGTCAGTCACCGACGATGAGGTGACTATCTCAGGCGACGCTGAAGGCCTCAAACACCTGGCTCGATGGTGTCTTGCGGTGTCGAGCGCACTGCCTGGTTGCCATGTTCACCCCGATCCCGGCCTGGATCTCGGCGACGGCTCAAGATCGCTGATCGTTGAACTCATCGCGACAGACGAGTCATCCTGACGGAGTGCATACTTGCCGACCTGGCGTGGCCCGGACACCGACAGCGAGGCGATAGCCGGTGACAACGCTCACCCTCGTGATGGCAGACTTTGCCACGAAGGGCTAGCCTGGCAGGTATGACGACGATGAACGTGTCGCTTCCCGAGGAGCTGAAAAACTTCGTCGACGCGCAAGCGGAACGAGGCGGTTACGGCTCGACGAGTGAGTTCGTTCGAGATCTCATTCGTCGAGAACAGGACCGTCAACGGTTGCGAGCGCTGCTGCTCGCCGGCGCATCATCGCCAAGCGGGCCGAGCGCAGATGAGGGCTACTTTTCGGGTCTGCGAGCACGAGTCAACTCGACGGACTGAGCGAGGTGACCGAACGCCAGACGCACCTGCGCTCACGCGCAGCCTCCGACATCGACGATGCGATCGAATACCTGCGTGGCAATGCCGGCGACGTTGTTGCGCTGGCCTTCATCAACGCTCTCGAGAACGGGATCAACCACATCACGCGATCACCGAATGCTGGCTCACTGCGATTCGCCTACGAGCTCGGGATTCCTGACCTGCGTGCGTGGGGCGTGAGGCGATCCCCGTATGTGATCTCCTACGTGCTGCTTGGCGATCGCGTTGACATCTGGCGTGTGTTGCACACCCGTCGCGACATCCCAGGCACATTCGCCCGTGACGACTGAGCTCGGGTGCGCGGGCCTCCACGACGGAAGTGCCCGCCAAAGACGCGCGCCAGATCTCTGCCGATCTGTGCGGGCAATGCTCGCCCCCTGGATGTGCGATTACCGGAGTAACCCGGTCTGGCGCTGCGGATCACCGGAATAACCGCGGTGCCGAGATGGTGAGGGCTCGCGTGAGCGTCGGCCTCGGGCGAGCCGCCAGTGGATCACCCGTGCAATCCTCGTTCTGCGCTGCTTCGCCGACCGTCGCGAGCTGACGGATCGGTGATTCTCCATCGTCGAACTGAGGCCGGCGGCTATCGCCGCGTCGCGGTCCTGTGTTGCGTGCTGATAGATGAGCGCAGCGCGTGGTGACGACTGACCCATTCTCGCCATCAGTTCCTTCGTGCTCGCCCCGGTCGCGGCGGCCGGTGTGTTGCCGGTGTGGTGAAGGTCGTGGAAGCGCAGTCCTGTGATGCCGACGGCCCTCGTCGCTCGGCCCCACGCGGTGTACAGAGTCGCCCGCCGCATCGGAGCGCCACTCGTCGTTGTGAACAGCAGGCCATCTGCTCCGAGGGGCACTGACGCGAGATGTTGCTCGAGGTCGGGGATGATCACCTGCGGGATCACGATCGTGCGTACGCCCGCGTCAGTTCTGGGTGGCGTGACGGGAATCGAACCCACGTTCTCAGCTTGGGAAATCGATTCGGGCAGTTTCGTGAGCTGCACTGTTTCGAAAAAGACCAGCTCAGCGGTGATATCCAGTTCCACCAGTGTTGCCCTGTGATGCCCTTTTCTGCTCCGTTGTGGCACGGATATGGCACGACGGGCGCCTCATGACAGAGCGGAACTCCCTTA
>JANOEM010000697.1:0-3082 GCA_031413195.1 Actinomycetes bacterium | reverse complement strand
GCGACGATCTTCCTCCTCGCCCTGACAACTGCCCTCGGACTGGTCGTCGGTATCGCGTGCGTCGCAGCGCGCAGCCAACTTCCCAGATGGTGGGGTTCGGTGCTGATCGTTCTCGCAGGCGGCACTCTCGGAGCCGCGGCGCTCATTAACCCCGATGGTGTCGACTTCACCAAACTCGAACCGCTGTCCCTGGCGTGCTTGATGTTCACGGTGATCCCGCTCGCCGCAACTGCTCTCACGTTGTGGTTCGTCGATCGCTGGCAACAGTGGTGGTGGCAGAACCGCCGCCGCACGATCGCAACGGCTGCCCCGTGGATCCTCGCCGTTCCGACCATCTTCGTGTCGGCTCTCTTTGTCGCAGCCGTTCTGTTGGTCGGAACAGCCGCGGTCTACCTGAGGTTCTCCCGTCAGGTTTTGACAAATCGCGTCGGTCGAACCGTGGCCGCTGCTGCCTCGGTCGCGATCATCGGGTTGTCGTCGATCGCGTTGTTCAACGACGTCTCCGCAATCCTGTGATCACGCCCGGGCCCGAACTCTGAAGGGCTCTCCGCCGAGCGGGCGGTTGACGACCATGCCGATCGGTCGAGGAGTCTCGTTGCTCATCGGCACCAGATCGAGCCGTTGTGCGAGCCGAGCGATGATGAGCGTGAGCTCCATCTGCGCCAGGCCGAAGCCGACACACATGTGCGGGCCGCGGCCGAAGGGAATCCAGGCCCGGTCACTGATCGCCTTCTGCTCCTTTGTGAGATCGGTGAATCGGTCCGGATCGAAGAGCAAAGGGTTCGGCCAGGCAGATGGATCGCGCCCCGCCAGATGCGGTGACCAGACGACCAGGGTTCCCTTCCGAATCGCGTAACCACCGAGATCGAGGTCGACTGCCGCAGCGCGGGCGCCGATCAACCCGGCCGGATGGAGTCGGAGTGATTCGTGCACGACCGACTGGGCGAACTCGAGTCGGGCCAGCGTGGTGTGGTCGGCATCCTCTTGTGAAACATCGATGGGGCCGAGGACCAAGTCGGCCTCGGCTCGCAATCGAGCCCAGATGTCGGGCGACAGCGCCGCGCACCAGAGCATCCATGCGAGAGTCGCCGAACTGGTGTCGTAGCCGGCGCCGATCAGGGTTCTGACCTGGGCCCGGATCTCGGAGTCGGAGAGCGAGCCTTCGATCACGATTGCTTCCAGGATGTCGAATGGGTCGCCGCTCGGATCGGACCGTCGTTGCGCGATCTCGGCGTCGATGAGCGCGTCGATCGCACGCTTGTCGGCGCGAACGCGGGAGCGGGCGGTGAAGGGGAACGGGTGCGGAAGTTGCTTGATCGCAGGGGCCTCGATGAACTTCTGCGGCCGCTCGTACAACGCGCCGATCTCGTCTGCCCGTTCCGCAAATCGTTCCCCGAAGAACGCATGCACCGTGATGCCGAGGATCAGGTTCTGTCCGACCGGTGAGAGGTCGACCGTCGATCCGCCCGCCGGCAAGTCGTTGACGACTCGATCAATCGCGACATCGGTTCGGCGCACGATCATCGGGATCCACCCGTTGAGCCTGCGGCGGGTGAACGCGGCTTGGACGGACCCGCGGCGTCGAGCGTGGTCTGCGCCATCCGACACGATCATCGAATCCTTCCCGACCACGAACTTGACCCCGATCATCGTGAACTTGTTGCCCCAGCGAAACGCCTCGGCCGGGGTCGCGAACATCTCGTGGAGCGTGTCAGGATCACCGATCAGCGCGATACGTGTCGGACCGAAGCGAAGCTCGCACACCGGCCCGTACGAATCGCGCAGGCCGTCGAGCGCTGCGGCCGGATCGTCGAAGAGTTGGCGGACGAAGCGGAAGTTGTCCCGGCCGCGTGGGCCGGGCGTTCGCCTCGCGACGGCGGCGACCTGTGTCTTGGGTGTTGGTGTCTTGGGTGTTGGTGTCTTGGGTGCTGGCGTCGTTGGCGCTGACATCGTGACATCGTCGCAGGACAGGCGCGCGGTGGCATCCGTAAGATGACGGATTCACGCGTGGTCACGGCGGTCCTACGATTCGGGAGTGAGCACAGAAGGAGTCGATGGCGGAATCACCACGATCGTGTTCGTCGACGTAGAGGGATCGACTGCTCTCGTCGACCGGGTCGGCGACCACGCGGGCACGGCAGCGGTGGTGCAACAACTCGACCGGGTCCGCGAGCGACTGGACACCTATGGCGGACGAGAAGTGAAGTCGCTCGGGGACGGGTTGATGCTCACCTTCTCATCGCCGCGACAGGCCGTTGGTTACGCATTGGCGACGCAGCGTGCCCTGACGGGAACGGCCCCACGCGTGCGGTTCGGGATCAACACCGGCGAAGTTTTCGATGTGCAGACCGATCCGATCGGCGCAGCGGTAAACGCGGCATCTCGTATCGCAGACCGCGCCGACGGCGGCGAGGTGCTCGTCGCCGACGTCGTGCGTCAACTGATCGGCCTCTCGCCGGCGATCCGGTTCGTCGATCGCGGTCGTGTCCGGCTCAAGGGCTTCAGCGAGCGCTGGCACCTTTGGGCGGCCGAGGACAGCGCGGCCGCCGCGAGTGCGCGGGGCACTGTCGGCCGACGGAGCGAGCTGGTCGCCATCGGCGAGATGATCTCGTCGACAGTGAGCGGCGTGGGCCTGACGATCCTGTTCGAGGGTGAAGCCGGGATTGGCAAGACGCACCTTGTCCGCGAGGCGATCGGGTTGGCGCGGGCTGCTGGTGTCACCGTCATCGAAGTAGTTGCCGATGAGGTGATGCGGCGCACCGGTGCCCTTCCGTTCAGCTTGCTCGAGGATTCCCGAGTTGCCGGCCAGCAGCGGGACAGGCTTCGTGACTTGCTTCAACGAAGAAGTCGGGATGGCGCCCCGGAGGATCTCAGCTATGGGGTCGTGGAAGCCAGTGTCGATGCGGTCGAGTCGCTCGCGAACGCCGGAGCGGTGCTTGTCGTGTTCGAGGATGCACATTGGGCCGACGACCTTTCCCTCTCGGTTCTCCGCTCTTTGGTCCGCCGCGCTCCGGACTCCCGGAGCACCTTGGTGAGCGAGGCGAGATCGAAGACCGTCTCGCGCGCCATCGCGATGCGCTCG
>JANOEM010000696.1:0-2202 GCA_031413195.1 Actinomycetes bacterium | reverse complement strand
GGCATCAGCTCGCCGTCGCGGTACCGCTGGGTCGACGCGAGCAGGCAGAACTTGCACGCTAGGGCGTCCGGCACCCGCCGGTAGCCGACGACCTTCGGATTCGCGTTCATCTCCGCGGTCGATGCCGCCCGATAGGCGAGCATCGGATCCGTTGCACCGATCTGCGCAGCACGCACCTGGCCTGCCGTGGACGCCGCGTTCATCGGGACGCCCTTCGACAGCTCCCACCGCATGGTCACCACTGGGCGCATCAGCAACTCGAACGCCGGCACACCGCGCGGTTCGGTGAAGTCGGCGGCCGTGAACTCGGATGGTGCGGCGGGAGTTCCGGTCGCCGCACCGATGTAGCCGCCGACGAACGCCAACGCGAGACCGGCCGCTGTCGACTGCGCAGCCAAGAGAAGCGGCTGAGCGGCTGCGAGCCAACGTGCCGCAGCGTCCTCGGATGGGTTCGTCATCACACGCGCCCACGTCGCAGCGAGCACTCGTTCGGTCTGGTCTCGGACGGTGAGCACCTGCAGCTGGTGGCGGCGGGCGACGGCGACGAGCTGCAGCTCGGTGGCGCCAGACATCAGGTCACCGGGTCGAGCGCCAGCACCGGTGCCGGTTCTGCGACCGTCGGCTCGGCCAACATGCGCAGCATCGCCTCGTCGAGCAGCATCGCCTTGAACCGGCCGATCTGCTCGATCGTATACCCGAGGTCCTCCCACAGCTGGAGTGTCGGGACGCCGAGCGTCTTCTTCTTCATCACCGCGTCGACGTGCTCGGACTCGGTGCGCGACTCCGGATCAGCCCAGATCGTCTCCGCCCCGAAGGCCTCGGCCTTCGCGTTGCCCTCGACCTGGAACGCGAGGCGCATCACCTCTTCCCAGCTTTCGCCGAAGGTCACGAACCTGTCGCGCACCTTCGCTACCAGACCGGTCTCGGCGGCCTTGATCGATTCACCTGAGGGGAACTGGCCGGCAGATCCAAGCATGTAGTGCGGAGGCGTGCGCGTGCGGCGGGCGATCGACAACACGCGCGACTCGATCACGTTCACGTACTGACCGAGGTCAGTCGGATTGAAGTCACCGAACCTGGCGCCCTCGCTGCCAACCGTCCACAGACGCTGCACCGCCGACTCGAACCCTTCGATCGGCTTCCCGTTCTCATCGACCGGCAACTCGACACCAGTGGCCCAACGCTGCCGAAATGCAGCGAACTCGGCGGCAACCAGCATGTCGACAAGCGTCTTGTCGATCTGGTCCTGAGTCGAGATCACTTCCATCAACTCAGACCTGGTCGCCGAGTCACGCAACCGCAGCCGGTTGCGGAGCTCCACGATCGGCACCACGCCGAGCGGGTTTGCCACCATGTCGGCCCGATCAAGCAACACCGAGTTCTTGCCCTCACGAAACTTGTGGATCCCGGTCGGCAAGTACAGGTTGAAGAACTTCTCGTCGGTCCACTCATCGCGCCAGCACTTCAACGCTGCAATCCGCCGGCGACGCGACCCGGACTCGTACGCGACGTACACCTGCGACGGGTGCTCGACCGTGATCTCGGCGAGCTCGTCGCCGCCGGCCCAGATCATCACTGGACAGGTGCCGGTCGTCAGCGCGGTCTGATGGGCGAGCTTGGAATCGGCGTCGAGGAAGTTCCGCTGCCAGATCGTCGACGCATCCTTGTCCGCTGCCGGATCATCGGGCATCCGGAAACCCTCCGGGTTCAACCGTTCTGCGACCGCGTCGACGACGAGCGGCATCCAGTTGTCACGGACAGCGGTGAGCATCGCAGAGAACTCCTTGCGGTACTCCTTCGTCGACAACGCAACCGGCAACGGCTGCTCACCATCGAAATAGCGTTCGAACTTGTCGGTCGCCCGCTTCTGCGCTTCGAGCTTCGTGTCGAGTTTTTGCACCCACCACTGGGGGCTGAACGGCGTGTATTCGGCCATCATCACCCCTTGTCAGAAGTATCGGTGTAGAGCTTTCGATTTCGCCGGCTTCGCGTTCGTCGCACCGGTTGCGATCGCATCGTTCCTGGCTTCCCAGGCGAGCACCAGCGCCATCGCGGCGTCGATCTTGCGGTCCTCGGTCTCCTTGCGGAGCGTCCACAGCCGGTGACCGTCATCGGTGCGGGTGTTCAAATCCCGGCGAAGGGCATTGCGCAGGTGGAGCGTCAGGCGGGCGTCATCGCAGTGATGCACTTCGCCGGACCGGA
>JANOEM010000695.1:0-5256 GCA_031413195.1 Actinomycetes bacterium | reverse complement strand
GACCAGGTCGCCGAGTTGGTTGCGGAGGTCGATGACGTGATGCGAGCACCAGACAGGGTCGCCGTTGATGGGCCAGGTGTTGTGCGAATCGCAGTGGGGTCGGCCGCAGTACGGCGGGTTCGCGTCGTCGTTGGGTTGGCGGTGGAACCCTGGGCACACGATCGTCGTCACGAGGTTCGCCCTGTCGTCGACTCAACCAACCCCATCAGATCGCCTTTTCTCGTCGCGCACGTTGACTTAGGCGAGGATTGATCCAGGGGTAAGTCACATTCTTCGTAAGTCCGTACGTCCGTACGTCCGTGTGATTCGGTAGAGCGAGTCGCCTCCCTAATCGGTGGGGCGATCGGGGTAGTGATCGGAGTGGCGACTCTCATACGCCACCGTCCACCGTGAGGTCGTCAACCATTCGGCGGCGCCACGTTGACCCCGATGGGTGATCTGCGAGACAGCTACGCAGGTGCGTTTCCACGTCTCGCATCGCTGACTCTTTAGTCTCCGCATCGAGGGCGGTCTCCAGGCATCGGGCTAGGCAGCCGCAGCGATCATCGCCGTCGTGGATCGACAGCAGCATCGACACCTGTTCACGGAGGGTCACAGCGCGTCCCTCCAGCATCCGCAGTCGGGGCCGTGCCACCGGACGCAGTTGCCCTTCCTCCCGCCTAGCTCGGCCGCTGCGCGCTTGCCGGCACTGATCGCTGAGAGCTCTTGTCGTTGTGCCCAGTTGCGGATCGTCCATCCGTCGCCGTCTTCGGCGTACTCCCATAGCCGGGTGTCAACGAGTAGTTCCGCTAGTCGTGGGTGGCCGTAGAGCCGTCCGAGCATGTGTTTCGGGATGTGACCATCCGTTCCCGCGCCGCCTGACCATCCGAGGGCGCAGATGTAGACGGTGAACGCTCTGTGCCCGTCGCGTTGTCCGAGCAGGCCAACGACCTTGTCGTGGTTGGCGATGTCCGAGTCGAGCCGAACCCAGGGCAGACCCATCAGGCGGGTTCTCCGTTCCATGCTCGGGAGAGTTTGACGATCGATGACAACGCATCCGCAGCGTGCAACTCGCGGTAATGGGTGTAGTAGTCGGCGAGGGCTTGGAGGCCGTCGCTGCTGATCCCTGATGTGGGGCATTCAAGGCACCGCCAGCGGGCCATCAGCGTGGCCGCCGGTGCTTGTCGGCGTTAGGGCAGGTGGCGAAGTGGCTGGTGACGGTGACCAGGTCGGTGCCGGGTGGGAGGACAGCGGAGTCGGTACTAACCCGGAGGGTGCCGTCCTTTCTGTAGAGGTAGAGGTTCCCGTCGGGGGTGGGTGGGTTGATGGGCATGCGCCGGTTCTCGCCGGTGATGGCGAAGGTGATGGGCTGGTTGCAGCTACGGCACGTGTCACTCATCGCGCGATTCACCATTGGTCGTAGCCCCGAGTGGCGGGTGAATGACGGCGGCTACCGGAGCGGTGGCGTCCCACTTTGTTGCTGGGGCGCATGGTGATGATGGCGACTAGGAGCGCGCCGAGGATGAACCCGATGGCGAGAGCGACCGCTGCGTTGGTCATCGGTCCTCCCCCGCACCCAAAGACGCGACCCGCCATGATCCTTGCCAGCCGCACGTCAAACAGCGGGGCCGCTCCTCAGTTGTCGGCGGCATGAACGTGCGGTCCTGCCGTGTGTCGTGGGTGATTGCAGGGAGGGTGCAGGAATGAATCACGACGCCTCCACCGTGGATCTGAGGGAACGTGTCTCGAACAGCCCCGCCAGGTCAGGCTCGTTCCACATGAGAAGCCGGGCGTACCTCGACCTCAGATTGTTGTTCAGTGCCGGGCCTGTTCCGGTGCGCTGCAGCAAACCGGATTCGTATCTGACGATCTCGAAGAGCATGTTTATCGAGCAGTGACCGTGGCCAGCCGCTTTCCATCGCCGGGCGAGGCGTAGGAGTTCGTCGTAGATTTCGGGATGGTCAGCGTGGAACGCGGCGAAATCAACATCAATCGGGTCGGCGAGGAGGGTCAGCTGCCGTGCACCGTAGGCACTCATGACAGCGGGTGGCTATCGCGGATGGGTGTGAACACGACACCAAGCGGGGCCGGGGTGACGGTGCTCGGGTCATCCCAGGAGTGGACTAGCCACCCGCTCTGATACGCATTCTCAGGGTTCGCGTGTACCCATCGGTGGCAAGAGTCGGCGGTGAGGTCGCAGAGGTAGGCAAGGTTGGTGGGGTCGTTGATCGCTGGGTCGTGTGTGCCGCCGCGGCCGCGCATCTTTCGATGGTGGATGACGAGCCATGCCCCGGCCTTGCCGCAGCGTTCGCAGCAGAACCCGGCCCTCGCTGTCACTTCGTCGCGGGTGGCCTTATCCGGCCCGGTACGCCTCACGACGCATCACCGAACCGGCCCATCGGTTTCATGTCCCGCGCTACCGCTTCCCGGCTCAACCCCGCGTTGGTGGCGTCCATGACGGCGAGTTGCCGTTGCAGGTCCGCTACTTGCGCTGCGAGGCGATGGCATGATGCCTGCGACTCGGCCAGGCGGATGCTCATCTCGTTCCGGTCTGACCATGCGTCATTGCGTTGGCGGCGGTACCGCATCGCCGTCTTCGCAAGGTCGATCATTCGACGACCTCCGCATCCACTGTCCCCACGAGGCCTTCGAGGGTGTCAGCGAGCGCGGTCGGTGGGTCATCGGACGACTTAGCGGCCGCGAGGACGTCACGTATTCGGGCTACTTCCGGTTCGGTGAGGTCTTTGCTTGACTCGATCGGCCTGCCGACGATGACAGTGCAGGCGCGCAGCTTGTCGTCACGGTCGGGCCATCCGACGTCGTTGAACAGGATGTGAAGGTGTTGTAAGTGTCCGGGGGAAACCGGCTGCTCGGGTTCTCCCGCGCCGTTCAGGATTTCCGCTGCGGTGACCCGCTCCACCGTTGACTGGACAACGTCGTGGCCGTCCATTTCGGCGGTGGCATACACGCCGGACAGGTCCTGCGGGAACGCCTTCCGCAACGCCAACGCCTCGGAACATTTGCCGAGCTGCCCCGCGGGTCGGGTCGCCCACATTGACGTGATGGAGCCGTCACGTTTGGTTTGCCGGTACTCACGCCACAACGCGACAGCGGGGAACTCACCGTCACCACGTTTGACCATCACCCTCGCTGCGGCTGGGGGCTCTTCGTCAAGCCACACGTCCCGCCACTGCCCGTCAGCCCCGCACCATTGAGGGGAGCCGATCGACAGCGTTTCACCGGTGCGGTCCACCGCCCGCCGTGCGACGAGGCGGAGGCCGTCGATACCGGTCTGGATGGTCTGCTTACCGTCGCGGCGGATCATGAAGATTTGTCTCGCGAACGGGTCGAGGCCGGTGCGCTGACAAACGTGGTGAAACACAGCCAGGTCACCGTTCGACGCCGAGTCGACACCGATCTGACGGAGCGCCGCTAACTGCTTCTCATTCCAGAACGCCGCATCCGACGCCAACGACAACTCGTTACCGGCTGGCCGGATCTCCGCTACCTGACTCATGACCACTCCATCTGTCGGACGAACCATGCGGGAAGGGAGACAAGCTCGACGTCGTCGGAGTAGCCGGGCCATGTGTCGGTGCTGACGCATTCGGCGTAAACGTTCAGGGCGCGACGGTTCAGCGCCCGGCCGACGTCGAGGGCTTCGGCGTCGAGCTCGACGACGGTCACGAGGTACGGGGCTGTCTTCTCTTGGACGACGAACACGAACGCCGCCGTCTCGGCCAGGTTGAGCGCGGCTACCGCGTCGAGATACCAGGCGGCTTGCATGGCGTAGCCGAAGTTCGCCGCGATCCGGCTGAACGATCCTGGGTCTGCCGAAACCGACGTCTTGTAGTCAGGGACGACCATGCGGCCCCCGGTGGTCGACGGGAGCCAGTCCAGTCGGGCGCGACGCCACGGCTGCTCAGGTGTGTCCTGCCAGAACAGCGACTGCTCTGCCTTGCCTTTGGCCGGGTCGAACAGACGGGACGCCACCGGGTGCGCCTTGATGGCGTCGGCCATCGCCTTGACCTGGGCGTACTCCTTCGCGAGCAGCGGCACGACGCCGGCGATGTGGCAGTCCTGCCGGAACTCCCGCGCCGCCTTGGATCGCCAGTCATCTGCGTCGCACACGTCAATCGTGGGGCCGGTCCCGAGGACGAGCTTGTGAGCGGCGTGGCCGATGTCGAAAGCCGCTGTCGGTGTGGGCGGGTTCACCCGGTCGTGGCGGTACCGGGCCGGGCATGACGGGGGTAGCAGTTTCTTCGCACCTGAGGCTGACAGGGAGCCGCCGAGGGCGTTCGGTACCGGGTCACCGTGGTAGGTGGCGTCATCGAGTTCGTACACGCCGGGCTCTGTGACCTCGACGGATTCCACGACTGCGGCGCTCATGCGGCACCCCTGTCGTAAAGGGTGGTGCGAGGGCCCATCGCGGATGTGTCGAGATGGTCAACGTCGTCTTGCCTCGTTGGTTGCAATCGACAGGTCGTGGTGTCGAGTTCCTCGTCGAAGAACACCTCGACCACAGTGAGTCGCTCACCGAACGTGTTCGGCCCCATGATCCGGCCGCGGGTTTCCGCTTCGACGTTTCCGGGGTAGCGCAGGGTTCGTCGGTTGTCGTGGGTCGCCTGGCTCATGCTGCACCGTCGATCTCGCCGGTGGTCGTGTCGATCGACAGCTGCCCGGTCCGTTTCGCACGCGCTTTCGACAACGCACGCTGCACCACAGTGCCTTCGGCGTCGTCGGTGATCGCCTCGATCTGGACGATCTTTACTGTGGGAACGACGTCACCGGATTCCACATCGGTCGTGAGCTTGTGGCCGGTGACGATCCCGACAATCAGATAGTCCTTCTCGGGGTCAGTGATGACGTCGCGGAGGATCGCGGTCAGCCCGTTGTCGATGCCTTCAGGCAGTGCGGAAGAGAGTTTCATGGTTCTCCGATCAGAGAGATTTGGCGGGGGTCCCCAACGCGACTGCGAGGGCGTGGACGGCTTCACGGATCAACCCGGTGACACCGGGGGCTGGTTGCTCAGGTACTGGTTGGTATTCAGCGGTGGCAGCGCGAGCCCGCTCCGCGAGTAGGCAGGTCGGGCAGAGCGGCTCGGCGTTGGTGTAGTGCAGTTGCGTACCGAAGACCGTTCCGCACGAGACGCGGGTGCTCATGCGCCGCACCCCGCAGCGGTGACCCAGTTGTGAGCGCCAGCACCACCGGCCCACAGTTCACGGAACGCCGCGTCCTGCACACGACGTGGGTACGCCGACGCGGGAGCCGGGAGCC
>JANOEM010000694.1:0-1883 GCA_031413195.1 Actinomycetes bacterium | reverse complement strand
TGCCGGCAACCGATCTGAGGTCGCTGATGGGGAGCACTGGATTCGTCGCCGAGATCGGTGTCGGAGTCGTGCACCACACCCAACCGCGACCCACGCGGTCGGTCGCTCCGGCTTCGGTGTCGCTCCACGCCCGGCTGAAGTATCAGTTCGACCCTCAAGGTCGGCTCAATCCTGGTGTCGACGTGCTGACTGCCTGATCGCAGTGTTCGAACCTGTACCTCTCGTCCACGAGCCCATCGGCAAGATCGGCGTCGCGCTCAGAGCCGCGGAGCACGCAGCAGAGGTTTGGCGGCTCGTTCCACCGCAACTCCACCGCGTTGGATCGAATGCGGTGTTCTTCTGCGACGACACCGTGCTTCGTGTAAGCCGATCGTCCGCTCCGATGACCGTCGCGCTGCGATTCGCCGAGCGCCTGGATCACCTCGGGATTCGGTCCTGCAGGCCAGCCCGGAGCGACTCTCTTCGCGCGGGAAACGGGTTGTCGGTCACTGCTTGGCAGCGAATCCACTTCGATCCGACTGCACAGGTGGACTGGGAACGAGTTGGGGTGATGATCGCCCGGGTTCACGCGATCGACCCCGCCGGCGTCGATCACCCGCTGCCGTTCTGCGGTGAGTTCCCGTGGTGGAACCTCGAGCTGATGTTGGGGGAGGCAGATGCCGAGATCGTCGATGATGCCGCACGCGACGCGATGCTGGCAACCTGGGAACGACACCGCTGGTGGTTCGATGTGGCCAGGGCCGCGCCGATGTCGCTCTGCCACGGTGACGTGCATCCGGGCAACGTCCTCGTCGACGACGACGGACCGGTCCTGATTGATTGGGACCTGTTGAGCGTCGGGCCGATCGAGTGGGATCACTCGGCCCTGCTGCTCTGGGAGCAGCGGTGGGGCGGAGAGCGTGGAATGTTCGACGCGTTTGCGTCCGGTTACGGGGCGCCGGTCGAGCACGAAGTCCTGAACGCAATCGCCCAGCTACGGCTTCTCGTTGCGACGTTGATGCGTCTGCGCCGAGCACGCGATGACGATACGCATGCACCGGAGGCGCTCCGCCGCCTCGCCTACTGGCGAGGCGATCCAGACGCCGAGATGTGGCAGGCGCAATGATCGCGCTTGATCACATGACGCGACGGAGCAGCTTGTACTTCCAGCCCTTGTAGGGCGGATACATGATCGACGGATCGGGCTTGACCGGCTTGTTGAGGATCGACTTGTGGTGAGTGAACGTGTCGAAGCCGGCCTTGCCGTGATACGCACCCATTCCACTCGCACCGACTCCGCCAAATGGGAGCTCGCCGACGCCGACGTGGAGCACCGTGTGGTTCACGCACACGCCACCTGCGCTGGTGCTGGACAGCACACGTTCGATGCTTCCGGCACTGTCGCTGAACACGTAGAGCGCAAGTGGCTTGTCGCGCGCGTTGACGAAACGAATCGCCTCATCCAGATCGGCCATCGCCAGAACGGGCAGGATCGGGCCGAAGATCTCCTCCTTCATCACGGCGGCGTCGGGCTTCACGCCCGCGAGCACGGTTGGCGGCAGGTACTTCATGGCTCGGTCGCCATGACCGCCGCAAACCGTCGAGTCGAACCCGCCCGCATCGAGGAGTTTCGTCAGCCGATCCCAGTGGCGTTCGTTGATGATCCGGCCGTAGTCGGGCGAGTTCTTCGGATCGTCACCGTAGAAGTCGTGCACGGCGCGCAGCATCGCGCCCATCAACTCATCCTCGACCGCCTCGTCGACGAGGACGTAGTCCGGCGCAACACAGGTTTGGCCGGCATTGCCCTCGCGGGTCATCTCCTCAAGGAGCTTGCCCATGTCATTCATGAGTTTCTCGTTCGGCACTTGGTCTTGCTGCTTCTCGTCAAGGCGGATCATCGACAG
>JANOEM010000693.1:0-1733 GCA_031413195.1 Actinomycetes bacterium | reverse complement strand
GGGATCGCCGGAGTCGATGCGATCAGTTCGTCGGCGTCGGTGATGCTCAGACGAGTCCCATCCGGGAGTTGGTCGACGATGGAGGCGAGCAGTGTCGAGGATCGAATCAGTCCGGACAAGTAGCCGATGATGGCCTCGCGTCGCTGCAACACGTCACCCACTTCTGCACCGGGCTGGAAGAGAGGCGCCGCGAAGAACACGCTCGTTTCACCCGTGGGTTGCGCGGGGACGGGGCCGGAGTAGGCAAGTCTGGCGAGATCGCGGGCTGCGTTCATCGTTGCGAGCCGGGTCGGGTCAGACGCGGTGTCGAATCCGATCACGCCCCGCGTTACGTCGGTGACCGGGTACACCACCTGAACCGGCAGGTACTCCGAGCGGACGCCGGATCTGATCAACCCATCGGGCCCGAGTTGCATGATGATCAACCCTGCTTCGGCTTCAAACTCGGCACGCTGATCACCGGTGACCACAGGAACAAAGGCGAGGGCTGCGATCTCGGTCGTGTCGACTGCGTTGGCCGCAAAGGTCCGAAAGTCATTCAGGTCGACAATTCCGTCCCGTCCGACGACCGCCTGGGCGCCTCCGAGTGCAGCGACAAGCGCCCCACTCGAAGCCTGCAAGACCCGGCTTGCGCGAACCGCCAGGTCCTTCTCATCTCGATCTGCGTCTGCCAGAGACTTCTGGAACAGAGCGGCAGTCAGGCCGAGCCCGACCACGAGAATCGCAGCCACGATCGCCAGCACCATCCAGCGCCCGGACATCCGCTGCAGCACCCATCCGTCATCAACAGCCCCATCCATCGACGGGTGGCCCCGAGTCGCTGACGACTTCACGAACCAAGTGTTCTCCAACGAGGCGACGATTGCGAATCAGGCCAACCCTCCGCCGGCGAACGAGGCACCGGACGGGCGACTTCAGCTGTCGTCCGGGTCGACCTCGAACCAGACGACAGTGTGGCCATCGACCGACGCCGCACCCCAACCCTTGGCCAAGTCCTCAACCAGCTGGAGTCCCCGTCCGGACAGCTCACCCCGATTCGAGCGACGCAGGCTCGGGTGACCGTCGCCAACGTTGCTCACTTCGACACGGATCGATTCGGCCGGAACCTGCTCCGCCGAAACGAACAGGTGGATGGGCCCTCTGCCGTGCAGGAATGCGTTGGAAACCAACTCGCTGACCAACAACTCTGATCGCTCGACCACACCGAAGGGAAGCCCCCACGCCTCGAGCACTGTCGACAGGAACCTGCGCGCAGAACGCGGCGCACCGACGCAGTGGTCCAGTTCCAATTGTGCGGTTCGTTGCTCGGTCACGATGCGCCCCACGACAAGCGGCCAGCGTTCGAGCTGACAGTTGCTGACGTTGCTGACAGTTGCTGACAGTTGCTGACAATTGCTGATGGTTCGACCGTCGATGATACGACAAGCGGGGCCCCTCGAACCGTTGTTCGCATTGACTGATCGGATTTCGTCGCGAAGTCGGCGCCAATTCACGACGCTCGGTGCCGACATCCGCACGGTCCGTGCAATTTCTGCTACAACCAGTGAATGGAACCGCAAGAGGTCGGGCGAAATGAATCGATTCGGGTATCAATCGATGCCGGTGGAACAGTGATCGCCGAGGGTGACATCGACCTTGCCGGCGGCCCCCTCCTCGACGCAGCCCTTGCCCGCGCCGAAGGCGCCGAGCGAGTCGTTATCGATCTTGGCGCCGTTGCATTCGTCGATTCATCG
>JANOEM010000692.1:0-4224 GCA_031413195.1 Actinomycetes bacterium | reverse complement strand
GAAGTCGGGCTGCTCCGAAGACGTGAGCGTGACGAAGTCGCCGACGCCCTTGCTCAGCAACCGAGCAGTGGCAGCGCCGAGTGCCACCTCGTCGATCGCGACGGGGAGCCGCCCGGCGCTTGCCGTCGCACGCGACTCGCCCACCTCCGTCTCTATCGCAATGTACGGCACGGGTTCACCGTCGAGGGAGACCGTGAACGAATCTTCGAGGAAGCCCGCGACGTCGACGACCGCCTTGTTACCGGCAAGGAGATCGACGCCGACCTGCACCTCCTTCGGGTCCGACCATTGGCCGACCGCGACGTCCCACCACGCCCCGAATCGCACGGGTTCGCCGACCACACGGTCGAAGCTTGCCACCAACATCCCCGCGGCAATGGCAACCGCCACAGCCGACGCGCCGGAGACGACGGCGAACCTGGACGAGCCCTTCCGCACGAAGCTGACGGCAATTCGGGGCACGGGCGGGAGCGGCATCGAGGAAACCGGTCTCGACCCGACGTTCGAGCGCTTCGGTCGCACCGCCAGAACAACCGTCATCGCCGCGACCAGGACGAAGAAGACCGGGACACCGACAAGCACCAGCAGCAGCACCGACCAGTCCAGCCGGATCGGATGCGAGTACTCCAATCGCCCGGCCACCCCGAGAGGGCCAAAGGGCGAGAGACCGACGATGGTGCCAACGGCGACGACGGCTGCGAGGATGCCCGCCGTCAGCGCACGCACCATGACGCCACGCATCAAGTCCGAGCGGGTAAATCCGAGCGCTGACAGCGCGGGAGTGTCAACAAGTTCCTGACGGAGTTGTCGGGCGAGCGTCAGACCGACCAGGATCATCCCGGCGATGACCCCGATCGCAGCGAAGATCAACATCGCCTGACGTTCGGCTTGCACGGCGCGCTCGAGAGCCGCAAGGTCGAGGTCCTGGAAGCGCTCTGGCGACCCGATCAACCATCCCGCCGAGCGGTCCTGGAGCATCTGCGAAAACACCTCGGGTTGGGTTCCGTCGCGCTGGCGGACAGCGACCGCTGAGCCGTACGTCGCGAAGTCGTCTCCGTGCGCCGCGAGCCATCCTTGACCTGCAAACAACGCATCAGGGAAGGAAGTGCCCGTGAGGTCATCGGCCCCGGCATCGAGCGCGTCGTACGGGGATCGCACGACCCCGGTCACCGTGCTGGAAAAAGGTGCGGTCTGGGGCGGCACACCTTGCGCAGTAGCTGCATCGATGGTGTCCTGATTCCACGACGCCAACTGAATGACGTCGCCGGCGCGGATTCCCGCAACTGCTGCGGCACTCTCGCTGATCATCAACTCATCGGGCGCGCCTGAATCCGCGAACCGTCCCGACACGAGCACCTGGCGCCTGAGCCACTCGAGAGAATCGTCCGCACCGACAGCACCGACGTAGAAGATCAAGCCCAGACGCCCCCAGCCATTCGGGGTCGAGTCATCGAGCACAGCGCCGACCAGCGGGCCCAGGATCGTCCAGGCCTCGACGCCGTCCAGCGGCGCGACCACGTCGTTGCCGAGCCGGATCATGTTGTCCCGAGTGACACAATTGGCCACCGCATCCTCGAGACTCTGCGGCTCAGGAACGTCGGGCGGGCAGCCCTGCACGACCACGTCGTACGAACGGCTGCGGTCGGCATGGCGTTGCACTGCGCCGTCAGCGCGACGGGCGGCCTGCAGCGAAGCCCCGATGATTCCGGCCGACAGACCGGCCAGCAACGCTATGGTCAATGTGGCGGCCCGCCGCCGGCGCAGGAGGGACCGGACCCAGAGGGTCACAGCGCCCATCTTGGTCAGGTGTTCCCGAGCCAGGCCTGGTCGCCGCCGGACTCCCACAGTCGGCGCAGCACCCTCGGCGACAACTCGTCCTTGTTCACGTACGCCATTGCGCCGCAGGTCCGGGCCGCGGGCGGCATGTCTGCCTCGGTGTATGTGGACACCAGGATCACGAAGGTCTCGGGAAAGGCCGACGTGATGACGCGGGTCGCCTCGATCCCGTCCATGACCCCCATGTTGATATCCATCAGCACAACCGCCGGCCGCAGCGCTTCGACCAGTTCGACAGCTTGTTCGCCCGACGTTGCCTCGGCCACCAACTGAAAGCCGGGCACACGAGCGATCACGGCGCGGGCAGCGTCGCGAAACGGAGCCTGATCGTCGACCACCAGAACGACGACGGTGTCGGAGTCCGCGCCCGCAGACTCACTCAGCTGGTCCATCGCAAGTACCTCCATGACCCTGTCATGGTCGCATCTCAGCGTGACTCTGGAAATCGTGCTGGCCGGTCCCCGGGGGTGTGGCCTGCATCCCCATCGGTCAAGTACATCAGCACTGCCACGACCCTGCGATTGACGTCGCGTTCCTCGCTGAGGTGGAGTTTGGAGAAGATCGAGTTGATGTGCTTCTCGACTGCACGCTCCGAGAGAACGAGCGTCGCGGCAACGGCTGCGTTGGATTTGCCCTGGGCCATCTCACCGAGGACTTCGCGCTCGCGCGGGGTCAGGAAGTCGATCGGCAATTTGGTCGAGCGGCTGGACGAAGCGACGAGTTGCTCGACCACCTTGGGATCGATCACCGCTCCACCATCGGCCACGACCCGGATTGCGTCGACGAGATCGTCGACATCGGCAACCCGATCCTTCAGCAAGTACCCCCGCCGGGCCGAACCGTCGGACAGCAACGCAAGCGCGTACGCGGGAGACACGTACTGGCTGAGGACGATCACCCCGATGTGCGGATGGCTCGCTCGAAGGGTGGCGGCCGCCCTGATGCCTTCGTCCGTGCCAGTCGGTGGCATCCGGATGTCGGTGATCACCACGTCGGGGTTTGTCTCGGCGACAAGTGCAAGCAGTTCGTCGTAGGTCCCCGCAGTGCCGGTCAGCTCGAGATTGGCCCGGGATTCGATCAACCGAGCGAGTCCGTCGCGTAACAACGCATTGTCCTCGGCGACGGCGACTCTGATCGACACGGCAGCGATCCTACGTCGTTCGGGGCAAGCGAGCGATGAACCATCGCCAGCTGATTTGCTTCGGTCAGCGGCGGCTCGTGCGAACGAACGCCACCAGTGAGAGTCCAACCAGAATCAGCAGCACCGCCAGTCCGACGGGCATGTCGGTATCGGTTCCCGTCACGGGCAGCGGGCCACCCCACGTGGTCGGAGGTTGGTTGGCCTGTGCCTGGGTGGTTGTGATCGTCGTTTCGGTCGTGGTCGTCGTGGTGGTCGTTGTGGCCGAACTGGTGCCCGTGGTCGCGGTCGGACTCGCGGTCGTCGTGGTCGGAGTCATGGTCGTCGTGGTCGGAGTCGTGGTCGCGGTCGGAGTCGTGGTCGTCGGAGTCGTGGTGGTCGTGGAAGTCGTCGTGGGCGGCAAGGGCTGCTGGATCAGCAATACGACGGGGAACGAGTTGTTCGATGGATCAGGATCCTCGCTCGCCGCAGTTACCGTGATCCGGCCGTCGAGCCTGCCCGTGGCGGTGGGGGCGACCGCCAGCCGTAGCGCCAGGGTGGCCGTTTCCGACGGAGCGATTCCCGGTGTCGTGCAGACAAGCCCGCTCGTGGAGTCACACGACCAATCCGCCGGTGCCCTCACGGCAACTCGGAACCCGTTGGACGTGGTGTCGTCGACCCCGACGAAGGTCAGCTCACTCGGGATCTGAAACGAGGCTGCGACCTGCCCACTGTCGTCAGGACCGGCGTTGGTGATCAACACCGTCCACACGACGGTGTCACCGGGAAACGGTTCGGGGTCGGAGATCTCGACCTCGGCTCCGAGATCGGAAACGGGCGGCGCAGGCAGGATCGAGGTCGGGTCGACGTCGGCGTTGTCGCTCTCGTCGGGGTCGAGTGTCGAGGCGGCGACCGAGGCCGAGTTGCTCACGGCGTCGGGTCCGACCGTGGTCGAGGCGGCGACGGCGACCGTGATCGCCAGCGGCGGCGCCGACCCAACAGCGAGCCCACCCGCCAAAGAGCAGGCCACGATTCCAGGAGTCGATCCCGTGCAACTCCAACCAGACCCTTGGGCGCTGACGAATGTCATTTCGGACGGGAGTTGATCGGTCACCGTCACGCCCTGTGCGGGGTCGGGGCCGGCGTTGACCACGTCGATCGTGTACGTCGCCGTGCTGCCGGCCGTGACGTCGCCGCTGTGGTGCTTGTCGACGGCGAGATCGGCGGTCGGGTCTGGCTCCGGAATCGCCACGGCGACCGTGGCGGTGGAG
>JANOEM010000691.1:0-2868 GCA_031413195.1 Actinomycetes bacterium | reverse complement strand
CGAGTGCTCCCCCTCCGACCTGAACGAAGAGATGCTCGAATGAGAGCGACGCCATCTCCCAGCCAATGCTGCGCCCACCGTCGAGACACCAGACATTCTCTGGGCCCTGCACGCTGAACGGCAGTGCTCCGCCGGCAACGGCCTGTCGGTAGCGCAGCACACAGGGATCACCTGCCGGGTCGGACGCGCGGCGTGGACAAATGGTGATCGTGGCCTTCAGTTCGGTCAGGCGCGACAACAAGTTCGGATCCGCTTCAGGCGGAACGAACACCAGGATCGGCCAGTCGACGGCCGACGCGAGTGTCGCCGCGGCCAGCGCCGCATTACCGCAGGACGCGATTGCCAGAGGTGGTCGTTGGCGAGGATCGGAACCCCACGGCGCGCGCCCGCTCTGCTCGGCGGCGTGCAGGTACAAGAGCGTCGAGAACAGGTGCCGGGCCTTGTGGCTGCCCGCGACTTGATGGGTCTCGTCCTTGATCCAGACCCCACCGACGCTGACGAAGCCGAGAGCATCCGAGAGCGCGTTTGCCCGATGGAACGGGGTCGTCAGAAACCCGGTTCCGGCTACCTGCGCAACCCGTTCGTCGAGATTCCGGACCAGCGCCCACCGTTCCGGCTCGGCCAGGCCAGCAGCCTCGGCGTAGGAGTCCCAGGCGAAAAACGGACGGTACGCGAGGAACGGATTCGCTGATTCGAACACCGGCTCCACGCGAGCGTCGCGCTGGACGATGCGCAGCGCGTGGTACGGGTCGACGGGGGTCCAGTTGGGACAGCGGAACACGAGCGAATGATCGATGTCGACCGCCACGTCGCACACCGCGCAGCGGAAGCCGACGACCCCACGGACAGCGCCGGAGATCTCAACCGGCGGCTGCGACACGGCCATTGAACTCATCGATCATGTCGTCCCAGACCGGAAGGTAGCGACGCAATCCTCGCCAAAAATCCTGCGAACGGCGGGCTTCGAAAAGGTCAAACGGCGTACCCTGCTGCTCAACCCAGGTGTAGTACCCGAGATTGAAGATTCGGTTGCGATCTCGCTCGGTGCAGTCGAGCGTGCCGTCGATCTCGACGTTCGCAAGATGCTCGCCATAGACGGCGGCGGCGTCGACCTCGGTGAAGTCGTTGCCAAACCGTTTCTCGATGGTCTTCGCGCGCGAGCTGGGGTAGAGCGCTCCGCCGTCTGTGGCGATCGTCACGATCGCATCGTCCGCGCCGAGGCCGAGCAGCTTTGCAGTCTTGATCGCAGCCAGCACGTTGCACGTCGACGAAAACCCGAAATGCTGCAATGCGTCGAGCAGCGCCGGCGAGAATCCGCGGCGATCTGCAAGGTAGGCCCTGCCCGCCGGCGTGTTGTACAGCACGTCAAGCTCGTCGGTCGCCCGGTCGCTGATGCCGACGACGACGTCGGTGTTGGTGACGTTGTGGATCAGGGGGATGTGCTTGTCACCAATGCCTTGGATGTTGTGCTCACCGAAACCGTTCTCGAGCATCGTCGGACACTCGAGAGCCTCGACCGCGACGATCCTCGTGCCGTAGTCGTCTTTCAGGCGGTCGCCCGCAGCGATGGTCCCCGCAGATCCGGTTGCGCTGACAAAGGCCGCAAGGCGAAGGTTCGGCCGGCCGAGAGACGCCGACACACGTTCGAAGAGATGGCCGAGAGCCCGTCCCGTGACTTCGTAGTGGCCAAGATGATTGCCGAACTCGCAGAACTGGTTGAACACGAAGTTGCCCGGGTCGAGCGCCAACTCGTTACAGGCGTCGTAGATCTCCTTGACGTTGCTCTCGGTGCCCACGGTCCGAATGACATCCTCGGCCGGATTCGCGCACCACGCGTCGAGCCAGTCGAAGCGTTCCTGGCTCATCCCGGCGGGCAGGATCGCAACCCCGCGGCTGGCCATGATCCGGCTGATCGCTATGCCTCCCCTGGCGTAGTTGCCGGTGCTCGGCCAGATCGCCCGATGGTGGGTAGGATCGAACTGGCCCGTGACCACTCGTGGAGCGAGACAGCTGTAGGCAGCGAGCACTTTGTGCGCGGTGATCATCGGGAACCTGTCACCGAAGGCAACGATGATCGGACATTCGATCCCGGTGAACTCTCGCCCGAGCACGATGTGATCGGGGGTGTCGACCCGGTTGCCGGCGAGGTCGTTGTACCAGTGAACTCGCCACAGGTTCCGCGCGTCGGGGTCGTCCTTGCCGACGCCCGCAGTGAGCGATGGGTCGACCCGACTCGGATCGGCGAGCTGGGCAAAGGTGGGCAGGGTGATTCCTCGCTCGCGAAAGCGAGCAGCGCTGTTCGCGAGCGCGACATCATCGACCACGGAGTCGGCCAGACCGAACTGGTTGATCAACGCGTCGTGTGTGGCGGCAGCGCTGCCTGCGGCCTTGGGGGAATCGATCGTCGACGTCACGCTTTACATTCTGTCAAACGCCACGCCCCGAACGCACCACTCCCCCAAATCCACCCGAGGCTTTCGCGCGCGTGGAGGCTTTCGCGCGCGCCAGGCGCGCTTGAAAGCCTCGGGCGGGACGGCGGCAGGGGATTAGCGAAGACTTCGCTTACTTAATAAGTTAGGCTCGCACACATGGCCGACCTCTCCGACGCCAAGCGACGCATCATCGAATTTCTCAAGCGTGTCGATTCGGCGACGGCGCCCGAACTGGCGACGCAGTTCAGCACGACCAGTACTGCGGTCCGACAACATCTCGACGCACTCGAACAGGCTGGGCTCGTGACGAGAGTGGATGGCGAGAGCCAAGGCCGCGGTCGACCGGCGCTGCGTTGGCGGATCACGGCTTTGACAAGGGAGCTTTTCCCGGACCGCCACGGCGAACTCACCGTTGACCTCATCCGCTCGATCAAAG
>JANOEM010000690.1:0-6366 GCA_031413195.1 Actinomycetes bacterium | reverse complement strand
CATCGACAAGACGGGCACGATCACCTCAGGAGCGATGGACCTTGCCGAGATCGAGCCGTTGGGTGACGTTCATGATTCGCTCGATCGCGTCGAAACCGCTCTGGCCGCGCTTGCCTGGTCCGACCCCAACCCGAACGCAACACAAAAGGCGTTGCAGGGTCGCTTCGCATCTGCGCCGAGTTGGACGGTGAGCGGATCGATCCCATTTTCTTCGGCGCGCAAGTGGAGCTCATCGTCCTTCGCCGATAACGGCACATGGGTGTTCGGCGCTCCGGAAATGATGCTCGGCAGCGATGCCTACGCCGAGATCTCCGATCGTGTCAATGCCGCGGCCGATGCTGGCAAGCGGGTGTTGTTGCTGGCATCAAGTCACGAGCCGCTGTCCGGGGAGGGCCTTCCGAACGATCTCTCACCGTCGGCGCTCGTGATGTTGGAAGATCAGGTCCGACCCGATGCCCAGGAGACCCTCGCCTTCTTCGCGGCTCAAGGTGTCACCCTGAAGGTGATCTCCGGTGACAACCCACGCACCGTCGGCGCTGTCGGGCGGCGGGTCGGCCTCGAGGGTGCAGAGAACCTGATCGATGCCCGTGACCTGCCTACCGACCAGAACGAACTCGCCGACGCGATTGAGACCGCAACAGTGTTTGGTCGGGTCAGCCCGCACCAGAAGCGGGCGATGGTACAGGCGCTGCAGTCTCGCGGACATGTCGTCGCGATGACGGGCGACGGCGTCAACGACGTACTCGCGTTGAAGGACTCGGATTGCGGGATCGCGATGGCGAGCGGCTCAGAGGCCACTCGCGCCGTCGCCCAGCTGGTCCTGCTCGACAGCACGTTCAGTTCGCTGCCGTCGGTCCTGGCCGAGGGGCGCCGCGTCATCAACAACATCGAACGGGTAGCCAGCCTGTTCCTGGTCAAGACCACCTATGCACTGTTCTTCGCGCTCGGCACGATCTTCAGTGGCGCGGCGTTTCCGTTCCTGCCTCGCCACCTCACACTGGTCGGTACGTTCACGATCGGTGTCCCGGCGTTCTTCCTCGCACTCGCGCCGAACGACGCGCCAGTTCGGGCCGGATTCCTCGGTCGAGTGCTCCGCATCGCGCTTCCAGGCGGTCTGCTCGCATCGATCTCGACGTTCGTGGCGTACAGCATCGCCCGGCATACGAGCGGGCTCACGCTGTCAGAGCAGCGGACCACCGCGACGATCGTCCTCGCCTCGAGTGCGATCCTGATCCTGGCGCGAGTCGCGAGACCGTTGGTGCTCTGGAAGGTCATCCTGATCTCGTCCATGGCCGCATTCCTCGGACTGGCCTTGGTCATCCCGTTCCTGCGCGACTTCTTCGACCTCGTCGTCCCGCCGACCCCCACGTTGATCATGATCGGCATCGTGATCACGGCTACCGGCTTCCTCCTGCCGATCGTGTGGCGACTCGGTGACCGGGCGGTCGCCTGGGGCGAGGGTCATCTCCACCGCCGCCTTTCCCACGTTCATGTCACCACCAGCGATCGTTTTTCGTAACTTGCGGTGACATGAATGTTCAGAGGCGGTTAGAGGGGCCGGCGGGCACGGGCGCATCGGGCAACTGCGGCGAGCGTGAACGATCGAGTAGGTGAGCCGACGCGCCGGAAGAACTCTGCTCGAACTGCTGCTCGTTTCGAATCGGGCAAGGAGACGCAGAACGTCCCGGCGGGGCCGATGCCGGCGAGGAAGCCGGACCACAACTCGTCGAAGTCGGCGTAGGTGGAACTGACACCGAGCGTCGTCTCGACGATGTCTTCGAAACCGGCCTGTTCGAACAACACGGCGATCTCGCCTTCGCCACCGAACCGCATCGTCCGAGCCTCGTCCGGCGCATCGTTGTCGACACTCAGCGCCGCGTCCCAGAAATGTCGAAGCATCTGCATCCCATTGGCGAAGTCCCACATACATGCGGCGACGATGCCGCCCGGACGCACCACTCTGCGGAGCTCGGAAGCCACAAGTCCCGGGTCGGTCACGAAGTGCAGCACCAGCTGTGCCAACGCGATGTCGAACACACCATCGTCGAACGGGATCGCCTCGGCACGCCCGAGCCGAACGTCGACGCCGGGATGGCGTGCGGCACATGCCTCCACGAACGGAGGCGACGGGTCGAATGCCGACACTGCACTAATGCCGAGCCGATCGACCAGCACACCGGTCAATGCTCCCGGGCCGCAACCGATGTCGAGCGCTGACTGACCCACGCTCACGCCGGCGGCATCGGCGAACACCGTCGCAAGCGGCCGCGAGTAACGGCCCATGAACGCGTCGTAGGCATCGCCCGATGTCAAAAAGGATCGGGCACCTTCGGGTGATTCCTTCATGGTGTTCATTCTTCACCACGCGGAGACCACGCCATCACCAGGTCATCACTTCACGAAGTAGACGATCGACACGAAAACGCCGAACACGATCACGAACAAGCGCATCGGCTTCGCGGGCATGACTCTGGCCACACGTCCGCCGAGGTTGCCACCGAGAAGGGCTGCTGGCGCCATGACCGCGACGAGGGTCCATTGAACGCGGCCGGATGTCGAGAGGAACGCAGCAGCAGCCAAGTTGGCCGTGAACGCGAGGAGCAACTTGATCGCGTTGAGCCGGTGAAAAGGTAGGTCCGAGAACAGTCCGAGCACCGCGATCAACATGATCCCGAGACCCGCGCCGAAGTAACCGCCATAAACCGAGGCCAGACCGATCGAGACGATCTGGAGCACCGGATGCGACTCGTGGGTCTCGCCCGGTTTGAAGATCCAACCGCGGATTCGGTCTTGGGCAGCCATCAACACACACGCCGACAAGATGAGGAATGGAACCACCTGACGGAAGACCGACTCGCTCGTGACGATCAGCAGAATCGAGCCGACCAAGCCGCCGACGGCCGCCGCGAACAACTGCGGGCGCACCGTTCGCCCGAGGCCCGCGAGGTCCTTTCGCTGGGCCCAGACGCCACCGAGGTATCCGGGCAGCAACGAGACGGTGTTTGTCGCGTTTGCCTGAATGGGCGGAACGCCGATTGCGGTGAGCACGGGGAAGGTGATCAACGTGCCACCGCCCGCGACCGCGTTGATCAGGCCGCCTCCGACAGCGGCCGCGCCCGCCGCCACATGTGCCCACACGGAGATGTCTGTCATCGACCTCTCCCCTCATGACGCGTGATGGCCCGGCTTGACCGACGGCAACCATAGCGACGATCTCTCCGAGTGGGCAGCCCAAGAAAACTGTCGCCGGGTGTATCTCGTCGACGACTGCGGACTCTGTGATGCGTGTCGCAAGGACACCCCGACAAATCAGGAGAACCACGATGAACTCACGAGTAGAACTCAACCCGCAACCGCTTCCGCCACGGCAGATCTCTGTCCTGGTCGCAGGCAACACGCTCAACGACTTCGACGCATTCACCAAGCTGCAGCGATCCATCCTGGATCGACTCGGTTGCGGCGGCTGCACGTCGGGGTACGACATCTGGTGGCAGAAGTTCACCAACTTCGCTGTCGATGCCGACCTCAACATCCAAGAAGTCGCCGTCCCGATGTTCGGTCGGTGATCGGTCGTGTCTGATCGGCTCGACCTCGGCGTCGGAATCGTTGCGCTCGGTGGTCTCGACCTGCTCTGGCCGGCCATCGCTGATCTCGTCGATGTCGTCGAGGTCGAGCCGCAGACACTGTGGGACGAGGTCCCCGGCGGATGGGTGCCGAACGAGGAGGCGAACGCTTGGCTGCGCGGCCTCGACCGACCGCTCCTTGCGCATGGCGTCGGCTTCCCCGTCGGCGGGCAGGTAGAACCCGATCCGCGAGGGGTCGCGTTGTTCGCCGAGTGTTGCACGGATCTGGACGCGATCCATACAAGCGAGCACCTCTCGTTCAACCGGGTCGTGTCGAGCGATGTGTTCCTCCACGCCGGCTTCCTGCTGCCGCCGCGCCAGACGTGGGAGACCGTCGATGCAGCGGTCGTGCACATCACCAACTACCAACGCCAAGTCGGCAAACCGTTCCTCATCGAGTGTGGGGTGAGTTATGTCCGGCCAGGGCCGGGGGAACTGGACGACGGAACCTTTCTGTCCGAGATCGTCGAGCGAGCCGACTGCGGCCTGCTCCTCGATCTCCACAACCTGCTTGCGAATGAGCGCAACCAACGAGCTCCGGTCGAGGAGGTTCTGCGCAACCTCCCGCTCGACCGAGTGCAGGAGGTGCATCTGGCGGGCGGATTCGAGTTGGACGGATACTGGCTCGACGCACACAGCGGACCATGCGAGCAAACGTTGCTGTACTTGTTGGAGACCACGCTTCCATTGCTCGCCAATGTCCGCGCAGTCATCTTCGAAGCCCTCCCGCCGTTCTTGATGTCGATGGGCCCTGCTGTGGTCCGACGACAGCTCGATCTCATCCACGAAATCGTCGATCGGGCGTCTCGCCATCCGGTACGAAGTCAGCCGCGCCCAGGTCGGGCCAGAATCGGTGTGGGATCACCCGAGATGTCGGAGGCCGAGTGGCAACGGCGAGTCGTCGCCTATACAACCCGGCGCAGCGATACCCCGCCGACTGACGACCCGGGCTTCGTGATCCTGCGCGAGCTGACCGACCAGGCCCGTCTCGGCCGAGTGGCGGCCGGCGCTGGCCAGACCGTGACCGAACTCCGGCGGAGAGTTGGCGATCGGGCGGTGCAAAATCTGGCGTCTGAGTACCTCACCGCCTGCGATGCCGAGGTCTGGACCAGCGCCGAGGCAACTGCCTTCGAGCGTTGGATCGGTGGTCGTGGAATCGGCGCTGCGGCGACACGCCTCTCGGCCCGGCACGACACCCTCGCTCAGAGAACTATTGGCCGTCAGGATTGGTCGACGATGTCGTCGGATCCGTCTGAACCGGGCCCGTCTCGCTTGGCGCGGCACCGGTCAAGGCCGCAAGCTGTTCGCTGACGAATCGAACGATGAGATCGTCGAGCGACAGTTCTTCGTAATCGGTGCTGGCGATATCGGTGTTCGCGCCGGTTGCTGCCCCAGCTGCGCCATTGGAGAGGAACACGAACCGCGCTCCGGTGGCGGCTGCGATCTGACGAAACACCGCTTCGGCTTGATCATCGCTCTCCGACGAGGCGATCGGGATGATCGTGATGCCTCGACTGATGGCCTCTGCGATCGACTGAACGTAGTCGGCCTTCACCTGTCGATTCACCTGCGGAGGCGCATCCGCGATCACGAACACGAGCTGGATCGTGCTCGACGGGTCACGCCAACTCGGGGTCGACAGCGCATCAGCGAGACCCTCGTCGAGAGCTTCCGGATAGTCACCGCCGCCTTCTGCCGAGACACCATTCAGCGCCGAACGGAACGCCTCCAGGTCATTGGTGAGGTCGAAGGTCGAGGTCACGAAGGAGTCCTCGAGGTCGCGGTACAAGGTCATCCCGAATCGAACGTCGGGCCGAGTGTCCAAGGCCTCGATCCGCCCGGCGACCGAATCGATGGTCGTCTTCAACCGGTCGATCTCGTCGCCCATCGATCCCGTGGCGTCCAACAGGAAGAGCACGTCAACAGCCACCCGTTCGGTCGCTGCCTGTTGCGGCTCGACCATCAGGGCAACGGTGCCACCGGGCGCTGCTATCTCCTCAGTGCCGAGAGCCGAGAAGCCATAGCTCCCCTGGATTGGTCCGTACAACGCCGGCAGAAACCGGGCCGACCCGTTCGCCGTCGTCCGCACCGTTGCAACGGCGCTTCCGTCGGCACCGGCAATCGCAATCTCGACACCGGCAGCAGGCAGACCATCAGGGCGCCTCGCTGAAACGACGATCCGTCCACTCGGGTCGAAGGGACGGGTCGTGATTCCGAGATCGGCGATCCGCTCCAGGTATTCGACGAAGGCGGCGAAGTCGGCGTTGTCGTCGACACTGCCCGCTCTCAGCGGGGACGAATCGGGCATCACCGGGAGCGTGTCCACGGGACCCACAACCGCAGGGGTGGGCGCAGCCGACGCCTCGTAGTCCCCGGCCGCCGACTCGGTCGCAGCCTTGTCTGCACCCGAATCGGAGGCTGCCGGGCCGCCGGCGGCAGCTTCACCTCCTTCTCCTCCGGCTCCTCCTCCGGCGCTCCAATCCGGTTCGCCGCCCACCCATCCACCCGAGGTCGTCTCAGTCGGCGCCGTGGTCGAGGGCGGGGCAGACGAACTCGGTCCGGCGATCGGATCCTGCGATGCGCACGCCCCGAGGATGGCAAATAGTGTGAGTGCTGCAAGTGACGAACGATGGTTCATGACGGTCCCCTTGTGTCGATGTTCCCCGGGGGCTCGATGCTCCCGATCGTGAACGTTGGACGGCACGGCCAGCCCGTCGGGTTCCCGATTCACTGCGCGACGATG
>JANOEM010000689.1:0-4153 GCA_031413195.1 Actinomycetes bacterium | reverse complement strand
TGTGGGCTTTGACACGAACGAATTCGGGGTCGGCCACCGCCTCGGGCTGACGCGGGCGCGGCAGGTCGAAGGGCACGATCTCGGCGATGCAATCCGCAGCGAGGTCCCGTCGACCGGGTAGCGGTGCTTTGGATGGCCCTTGGACATCGGGCGTTGTGCCACGAGATGAGGCACGACAGCTTGGGCCGAATCGGGAAGCAGCCGCACACCGGCATAGCCGGGCACTGCGCACCACGCGCCGTTGGATTCGACCAACCGGATGCCGTCGTCGTCCAACAGCAGCCATCCCGCTGCTGCCAACGCCGTAGCAAGGGTGCTCTTGCCCGTGCCGGAAGGCCCGAGGAAGAGGTGCGCCTTGCCGCTGGGGCCGACTACTCCCGACGCGTGGAGCATTAGGTCGCCCCGCAGTGCGACGACCCGGGGAACGATGTGATCGAGCAGGAGGTGGGCAACCAGGTCGTCGTCGTCGTCGGTGTCGTCACGTCGGAGCTTGACAAGGTCACGACCCAGCTCGAACGTCGCCCAGCCGGGGAACTCGACGATCACGTGCTCGCCCACCCAATGCTCGAAGCACCACGGATCGTCGGGGTTATCGGTGCGCGTGTGGCGCGCTGTCGGCAATTCGTCAGCGGTCAGCGCCACCCGAAACTCTACGTCGAAGGGGCCGGCAGTTACTTCGGGAATAGGCAGCGAAACCTCGCAGGACAGCCGCAGGCCATGCACCAGGTAGTGATGCTGCACAGCCACGGGCGCGAAGGCTACCGACCCCGCCCCTCGCCGGGCTCGGTGTTCGTTGCGCTGCTGCCGCCGGATGCGCGAGCCGACCGCAATCGAGGTGACGTCGGGCCACTCGTCAGAGCCGGTCATCGTTCCGCCGCCAACCGTAGCGCCCTGCCGCCGTGTGACATCCTGAAGCGGTGAACGAGGCGGAGACCCAGGACGACTCGCCTCGATCCAGATGGCGTGGCGTGATCGGGACCATACGGCTCGCTGTTGGGCTGGTGCACTCGGCCGCACCTCGGGAGATGTGGCTGACGCTCGCCCTGACGGTGTTCGGAGCCATCCTGACGGGCGCCGAACTGCTCATCGGGAAACAACTCGTCGACCTGCTCGTCGACGGATCCGACGTCGTCGCCGCCGATCTCGTGCCGTGGCTGGTGTTGCTCGGATTGGCGCTCGTGGCCACGTCGCTCGTCAACGCCGCGCTGGCCGAACTGCGCATCCTGCTCTCGGAGTTGGTCCACCAGCGGGCGATGGACCAGCTGCTCGAAGTAACCACTGCCGTCGAACTCGAGGCCTTCGAGGATCCCACCTTCCACGACAGCGTCCGGCTCGCCCGAGAACACGCCGACACCTACGCGTGGCAGGTCGTGTGGGGGCTCGTGACCTTCATGACCACCGCATTCTCGGCCGCCGTGGTCGTGCTCGTGCTGCTGAGCGTTGCCCCACTGCTTGTTCCGGTCGGCCTCCTGGCGTTCGTCCCGATCGCGTTCGTCAGTGTCCGCAACACCCGGGCGCTCTACCGCCTCCACTACGGACTCGCCGAACTCGACCGCGACCGCACCTACCACGAACGGCTCCTGACCGACCGGCTCGAAGCACGTGAGGTGAGGGCATTCGGTCTGACCGGCTGGCTACGGGCACGCCACGACGCGCTGTTCGCCGAACGGGTTCGCAACACACGCGTTGTGGTGAAGAAACGCACGGTGCTGGCACTGATCGGTTCGTCGATCACGGCCATCATCCTCGTCACCTCGCTGGCCGTGGTGATGCTGCTCGCGCTCGACGAACGCATCAGCGTGGCCGACGCCGCCGTTGCCGTCGTTGCGCTGCAACAGCTCGCCAATCGCCTGCGAAGCAGTGGCGCAGCGATGGAGTCGCTGGTGCAAGGGGTGACCTACCTCCGTGACTTCGAGACGTTCCGGGCGCTGCTCCCTGCCGGCGTACTCGACGTACAGACCGGTGAGGTCGCGCCGGCGCCGTCGGAAATCGTGCTCCACGACGTGGGATACCGCTACCCGGCAGGCGACAACGAGGTGCTGCACGGGGTGGACCTGACCCTGCGGCCGGGGCGGGTCGTGGCGATCGTCGGGCCTAACGGGGCAGGCAAGAGCACGCTCGCGAAACTGCTGTGCGGGCTTCTGGCACCCACGACGGGGCGGATCTCGTGGGATGGCGTCGATGTCGTCGAGTATTCGCCCGCCAGCGTCCGGGCCCACGTCGCCCCCGTCTTCCAGGACTTCACCCGCTTCGAGCACACGGCGAGGGAATCGATCGGCTTCGGTGACATCGACCGGCTGGACGACGACGAGGCGATCCGGGAAGCCGCGCGCCGCGCCGGGGCCGACACATTCATCGAACCGCTCGCGTCCGGCTACGACACCCGCCTGTCGACCTCGTTCACCGACGGCACCGAGCTCTCCGTCGGTCAATGGCAGCGCATGGCGATCGCCAGAGCGTTCTTCCGCGATGCCCCACTCGTCGTGATGGACGAGCCCGCCGCGTCGCTCGATGCACGAGCGGAACGCGTCCTCTTCGAACGGCTCGGCGAACTCGGACGAGACCGGATGGTCGTGTTCATCTCGCACCGATTCGCCACGGTGCGCCACGCCGACGAGATCCTCGTTGTGCTCGACGGTCGAGTGGCCGAGCGCGGCACCCACGACGACCTCATGGCGCTCGGCGGGGTGTACGCCGAGCTGTACACGATGCAGGCCGAGCAGTTCGGTTGACGGGTGCTCCAATCTTTACGTTGCTTCAGTACTGCGTTGGTGGTGCCGATGAGCCGTCGTGCAAGATCGATACGCAGGTGATGTCGGAGACTTCCTGAAGCTTGGCCTGCTGCGTTGGTTGGCAGCTCCGTCGCCGTTCCTGCCGCCGCACCAGCTCGGCGTGGTGTGGTTCCGGGTGGCCGACGAGGATCACAACGCCGACGGCAAGCACGTGGGCTATCTCGATCCGTCGAGCGCTGCGGGAGAAGACCTCCGGCCGCTCGATTCCGACCTCTACGACCGCCTTCGCGAAATGGTGGACAGCGGCGATCGTTCGATCGCTGGTCTTACTGCGTGCGGTGCGCTGCCCAAGGGCACGTTGTGCTTCGACCGGATTCTGAGTTTCGCCGACCTCGCCCCGAGCGACCGTGCGGCGCGCACCGTGCGGCGCGAGCGCTGGTTCCACGAGGCGATGGTCGCAGTCGACGCGTGCTCGCTGGTGTTCGTCGATCCCGACAACGGCCTGCGTCGTGATGACCACTCGGTGCCGTCGCATCGGAACCGGGCGGAGAAGCACACGTACCTGTCGGAGGTGGGGCGCCTGCTCGAACGGGGCCAGAGCGTGGTGGCGTATCACCATGCCGATCGTTCCGAACCGGTCGCCGACCAGGCGAGGTCGAGGATGGCCGATATTCACGACGTCCTCGGCGTGGAGCCACTGGCTGCGGTGCGGGCGTCGCGGGGCACGAACCGGCTGTTCATGGTGATTCCTCATCCGCTGCACCGCTCGGGCCTCGACGACCGCCTCGGCGCGCTCCAACAGACGCGATGGGGCGACGAGCTCCGGCTCTATCGCTGGCGCCGTGAGACGGCGCTGGTCTTAACCGGTACCCCTCGGCGTCGGTGGGGTCCGGTCTGGTCAGTCTTCGGTGCGGGCGTTCAGATACGCCTGGCCCTCGTCGCAACTCTCCGCCAGCGGGCACCAGCGGCACGTCACACCGGGGCGACGCACCGGCGGGCGACCCTCGGCCTCCAGTTCGACGATCGCGTTGATCCCATCGAGCGTGCGACGCACCGACGTGCGCAGGAGGCGCTCGCTGACATCCTCGGCCTGGGCCTCGGCGGCGTCGAGGTAGAACGTTGCCAGCTTGCGCGGTGGTACCGCCCGCACGAGTGTCTCGAGCAGCGCGTAGAAACCGAGGTCCTGGCGGTGCTTCACGTTCGGGCGGCCCGTCTTCAGGTCGATGATCACCTTGCTGCTCTCAGCCCCACGCGGGCGACCCATCACGAGGTCGACCTTGCCCGACAGGACGATCGGGCCCTCGTTCGGCCAGCGGATCGACGACTCGGTCATCGGGTTCGATCGCTTGTCGAGCGGCGGGAAGCACTCCATGAACTTCGTCAACCGCTCGACCGACTGGCCTCGTAGGTCGGCCTCATCG
>JANOEM010000688.1:0-1640 GCA_031413195.1 Actinomycetes bacterium | reverse complement strand
GCGCTGACCATCGCCGGTGGCACCGCCGGCGCGCTCGACGACCTGAAGAGACAGATGGAACTCCCCGAGCAGAACGGAGCCCGCTGATGGGCCGCAAGATCCTCTTCGTCACCACCGACCAGCAGCGCTACGACACGCTTGGTTGTAACGGCGGGTCACTCGCGCGGACTCCGGTGATCGATGCCCTGGCTGCTGCCGGCCAGCGCTACGAGCGTGCCCATCCCCAGTCGGTTGTTTGCATGCCATCTCGTTCCACGATCATCACCGGTCAATACCCCAGTACCCACGGT
This sequence comes from Actinomycetes bacterium, assembly GCA_031413195.1. Lineage (GTDB taxonomy): Bacteria > Actinomycetota > Acidimicrobiia > Acidimicrobiales > Ilumatobacteraceae > WLMZ01. The sequence goes on along the minus strand of JANOEM010000688.1, from coordinate 1,350 downwards.
GTGTGGATGAACGGGGTGGCGCTGCCTGTCGATGCGCCGTCGGTTGCGACCGCCTTGCACGATGCCGGCTATCGCACGGCGCTGATCGGCAAACCACACTTCGAACCGTTTCTCGATCCGTTTGCGCGGTTTGCCGAGAATCGGTTCGCACGAGACGGTCTGGTCGGGCTGCATCGGGGATTCGAACACTTCGAGGAGGCCACCCACGGCGCGCAAGGTGCCCTGCACTACGCCCGGTGGCTCGCGGTCAACCACCCGGAAGCAGTCGGGATGTTCTATCCGGTGCTCGACGGAGCGCTCGAAGTGAACTCACTCGGCGGGGGCGAGACGGGTGCCCCTCAGGTGCACGACAACCCGATCCCGAAAGAGTGGTACCACACCGATTGGGTCGCCGATCGGACGATCAGTTGGTTGGACTCGTTGGACATCGCCGACGACTGGTTCTGCTGGATGAGCTTCCCCGATCCACATCACCCGTGGGATCCGCCGGCCTCGGAGATCGGCCGGATCGACTGGCGCGATGTGCCGCTGCCGGCGGGCTACCCCGAGGATGCGGCAGCTCGAGAGGCCATCCTCGACGGCAAGCCTCGACACTGGCGAGCGTGGTACGACGGCACCCTTGTGTCCAACTACGAGGCGCCGTATTCATGGGTTCCGGCGACGCTGACAGCGGATCAGGTCCGCGAAGTGAACGCTCGCAACGCCGTCGAATGCGAACTGATCGACGAAGCGCTCGGCCGAGTGCTGGCCGCGATCCGGGCCAGAGGCTGGGACGACGATGTCGACGTGATCTTCACGACAGATCACGGCGAGTTGCAGGGTGACTTCGGACTGCTGTTCAAGGGCCCCTACCACGTCGACGGATTGATGCGGCTGCCACTCGTCTGGAGACCGGCTCCGTCGGCACACGTCACGGCGTCCACGGTTTCGCGACCGGTCGGCCTCGTCGATCTCGCGCCGACTTTTTGTGCGATCGCGGGTTTACCGGCGCCCGACTGGATGGAGGGCAAGGCGTTGCCGGTCGACGACAGCGACGCAGACGCCCGCGGTTTCGAACGGGTCCTCACAGAGTGGGACAGCGACCTGTTCGGTGTGGGCGTCCATCTTCGAACGATCACCCGCGACGGATGGGTCTGCTCGACATATCAACCTGGGCACAGCCACGACGGCACCGAGGGAGAACTGTACGACCTCACTCTCGATCCTCTCCAGCAGGTCAACCGTTGGGATGACCCTTCGGTTGCATCGCTGCGAAGTGACCTGCTCGCCGACCTGTGGGATCACCAACCAACGATGCACACCCCCCTGCGGCGGATCGAAGCCCCGGTCTGATGCCAGCGGCAGCGTCGG
>JANOEM010000687.1:0-3661 GCA_031413195.1 Actinomycetes bacterium | reverse complement strand
GATTGGCAAGGCGTGAGGCGTTCTCGTCGAGCTCGCGATAGGTACGCCGCTTGTCGCCGGCTACGACGGCGGTTCGGTCGGGTGCCGCGTCGACGATCTCCTCGAACAGGTCGGCGAGGTTGAACGTGCGTGCCATCAGCTGTCAGCGCTCGCGATATCAGTGGCGGCAGCATCGCCCGGCGGGACGTATCCATCGAGCATGTCGGTGAACCCGTACTGATCGTGGGGGCCGATGATCATGTTCTCGTACAGCCCGTACCCGATGTGGCTGCCGAGCGAATCGGTGTACGTGAACTTCGCGCCGTTGTCGACGATGCCGAACAGGCGGGCCTTGCCTTCGGGTGTGTTGGTGTCGAGTTCGAAGTGCTGAACGACGGGATCGGCGCCTTGCCACATACCGTGGCGCCAGTCGGCGTCGTAGCCGTACCCGGTGCCGATGCCGATGTGGATCGGCAGGATCGGCTCGACGGTGATGTCCAGCGTTTCGCGGATCGAGCCGTCGTCGGCCAGCGCGTCCATCTGGATCCGTGCCCCGGTACTGAACCGGGTGCCGGGCTCGAACTGCATCTGGTGACGGGGACGACTTAAGAACTCGTTCGGCTTGCCGGTCTCGGCCGGCCACATCCGCACCGCTTCCTCCAACACGAAGCTGCCGTCGCGGCGTTCCTGCATCATCACCAGCAGTGAGTGATCCTCGAACTTGACGGGCGTGTAGACCCAGAACCAGCTGAACGGGTTCTTGGCACGAATGCCCTGCGGTTCGCTCTCGCCGATCGGGCGCACACCCCAACTGCGGTCACGGGTGCCCCACCAGTTGTTGTCGTTGACGTCGAAGGTGCGGTCACCGACCTTGAGCGCTCCCGACCATGAGCCGGTCTGCGCGAGGCGTGTGGTGTCGAAGATGATCCGGCCCTGCTCGCGCACGTAGTGGCGCGGCTCCTCGAACGGTTCGTGGGCGCCGGTGAACAGGCAGTCGAACTCGATGCCCCACTCGTTCGGTTCGCACCGCACGCGCAGTCGCTTCAACGCCTCGACGATCTCGATGCTGATCGGCCCGACGGACGGCTTGAGACGATCCGCGAGCTCGAGCTCTTGCGAGGCGCGCACTACGCGGAAGTTGCCGTCGACCATCACTGCGAGGAACGCGTCGATCACGCCGAGGTTGGGGTACACACCGAGCCCGGCGATGAACATTGCCTCGCCGCCGCGCTCGAAGCCCATGAAGTAATAGCGGTCGTAGAAGTTTCGGTCGCTTGTGCCGACGTATCGCATCGGTTCGGCGAACTGGTGGATCGGGTAGTCGTCGAGGTTGGTGAGCATGCGCGTTCCTTGTCTGGTGAGGGTTCAGGTCTCAGGTGATCGTGGTGAGCAGTGGAGCGACGTCAGCGCCGAAGGCGGCCATCTGGTCGCAGAGCTCGTCGCAACTGCGTGCCTTGAACCGCACCTGCAACTGGTTGACGCCTGTCGCAGTCCCGCTGAGGATCCCCGCAGCGATTGCGTCCGGCGAACCGGTGATGGTGCCTTCTCCGACATCGAACGTCGGATCACCGACGTACAGGAACGGGGTGATGTGGCCGATCATCATCGCCAGCTCCGCACGCCCGTGCGCTTCGCGACCAGCCTGCAGGGCATCGACCATGGCCTGGTTGGACGGCCCCTGTGGCAGCCAACCGTCACCGAGTCGTGCGGCTCGCGCGATCGCCGGACCACTGGACCCTGCGACCCAGATCGGCGGCCGCGGTGACTGGACCGGCCGTGGGCGGGCTCCGAATCCGTCGACGAACTCGCTCTCGAGCGCCGCTGCGAGAACCGGGATGCCTTCGTCGGTCGCTCGACCGCGGCGATGGAAATCGACGCCGAGCTTGTCGAACTCGGCCTCGACATGGCCGGCGCCGATGCCGATCAACGCGCGGCCGCCCGACAGGTAGTCGAGGTTGGCGAACTGCTTGGCGGCCACCAACGGATGACGGTAGGCCAAGACGAACACATGTGTCAGCAGGCCGATGCGCGACGTCTGCGCTGCCAGCCACGACAGCGTGCCGATGGGTTCCATCCAGTGCGTGCCCATTCCGCCGACCATGCTGTCGGGCAGTGCGATGTGGTCGCACACGCCGATGTAGTGGAAGCCGTTCTCGTCGGCGGTTCTGGCGATGCGGGCGAGTTCGTTCGGGCCGGCATCGTGTTCCCACGGTCCGACGAAGTAGTTGCTCTGCGCTTGGATCGGCAGTTGCATGCCGAACACCCGCGCCCCGTGCGGGATCTCAATCATGACGGCGACAGTAGCGCAATCCGCCCGAAAATCTGACGCTGCGTCAGATTCGTGAGGTCAGCCGATGTCGCGCCATGCCGCGAGCCGTTGCGCGCTGTCGTCGCCGGGCAGGGGAAGCTGGCAGATCACCCGCAGATGAGGCCATTCCGATGGCGTCAACTGCTGGTACTCGAACACGATCGAACCGGCGCGAGGGTGGTTGTAGCGGCGCAAACGGGTCTGAAATCCGGCCACGTCGTGCTGCGGCCACCACGCCGCAAATTCTGGACTCGATGCCGAGATCCGTTCGATCAGGTCGATCAGCGTCGGATCGTCGAACAGCAGCGTCGTTGCGGCGCGGAACTCGGCAAGCGTGCTCCGCGCCCGGTCCTCCCAATCGACGATCAGCGTGCGCGCCGTCGGCTCGCAGAACAGCACCCACAGAAGGTTCCGGTCGGCGTCGGGCAGTTCGTCCAGGACCGGGTAGAGCCGTGCCTCGGCCGAGTTCCACGCAACGATCTCCCAACGTGGGCCGAGCACATAGGCGGGCGCAGGTTCCATCGAGGTGATCAAGCGAAGGACGGCGTCGGGCGCTTCGATGACCCGGTCGATCGTGTCCAGTGTTGCGCCGCTCGCCAGTGCGAGCAGATGGGATCGGCCGGCATCGTCCAACAGGAGCGCGCGGGCAAGGGCGACGAGAACGTCGCGCGACGCGTTGATCCGGCGACCCTGCTCGAGCCACGTGTACCAGGTGACCGACACCCCGGCGAGCAGCGCGATCTCCTCGCGCCTCAGCCCAGGGGTGCGCCGCCTGCCGCGTTGGGGCAGCCCGACATCGTCGGGCTGAAGTGCCTCGCGTCGGGCCCGCAGGAATTCACCGAGTTCTGCGCGCCGCTGCATGGATCACATTCGATCACATCGACGTCGCGCCCCAGGCAGATCCAGCCAGATCCGGTCAGATCGGCAGGACCTCGTTGAGCGCCGTTTCGTAGGGCCGGCACGGTTGACCGCGCAGAGACCCGCAGGCCGGCACGCCTGGCGGGACCGCGATTCCGGGGATGACCTGCAGCACGATCTTGGACGGCTGGTCGGCAGAGTGGCCGATGCTCACCGTCTCGCCGTCGCTGATCGACTCGAACTCCCACACCGGGCGACTGTTCCCCGGCGCGTCCACGGTGATCCGGATCTGGCTGCCGGCACGGAACGCGTAGGAGAATGGGAACAACTCGATCCGGACAGGCGTCCACTCTCCCTGCGGCAACGGCTCTGCATCGGCTTCGAGATGGGTCTGCACGGGCAAGACATCGGTGCTCGCTTCGTCATCGAGTGCTCGGTGCGACGCGCGCAGCCATCCGCTCTGGATGTACATCTCGGTCCCGTCAGGACGAACTTCGCTGATCGTGACCTCGAGGT
>JANOEM010000686.1:0-3566 GCA_031413195.1 Actinomycetes bacterium | reverse complement strand
GTTCAAATGGCAACTCATTGGGACAATACAGTCAGTTCATCTCAGCGATGATCGAGATGGAGCTTGTTGATCGCATGCCGGCCCGCAGGCGCACATGGCTTGTGACCGAGCAGGTCTATGAGGTCTTCAAGGACGCGCGCGCAGGGGATATCGACCTTGGTGAGTTGCTGAATGCTACTGAGCACTCAGAGTCGGATGCGAAATCGCTCATGGATCGGCTTGAACTCGAGCACGACGCCGCAGTGATCATTGCCATAGCGAAGCGCGCCCACGTCTTCTGCACCGACGACGCTGAACTGCGTAGGATCGCGAAGGTCCTTGAGATCGACGTCGTAGACCATGACGAGTTCCTTGAGCGCTACGATAAGACGACCGGCGGTTCAGGGGATGCAAGCGGCGGCGAATCGCAGTCTGAAGCAGACTGAACGCGCTAGGTACTTGACGCGACTGTAAGGGAGCACTTAGAGTTCGTATGTGGCGTTGTAACAGTTGTTACATACTGTCACGAATAGATAGGACCGACAGAGCAGAACAATGGGTCGGAGTTGGCACGACGAACTGACTGTATTGTCCCAATGAGTTGCCATTTGAACTTAAGACACAGGCAGCCAAAGCGAGAATCAGCCGATCGATCGTTACGCCACCTTCGCCCGTTCCCGGACCATGGGAAAGGAGGTGGCGTTTCAAGTTCTAGGGTCCGGATAGGCCATTCGATTTACCTGGTGAAGGAGGAAAGACGGTATGGCTATTACTAGGCGACAGTTTGTTACCCGCTTGGGTGCATTCGCCGCCGCGGCGGGTCTCGGCCAGGGTGAAATCGCGAAGCTTACGGAAGCTTTTGCGTACAGCGATACACCTGGTTTTGGCGGAACCCTCAAGAAGCCCAGAGTGGTCTGGGTTCATGGCGCGGAATGCACCGGTTGTTCGACGTCGCTTCTCAGTCTATTCGAGGATCCGACGGGTACGGCGATTGTTGCGAATGGTGGAGCTTTTAATGGCGCCACGACGGTTAACGCTGTCACGCTTGCGACAGACGGTGCCGCCGGCGGCATCGACGCCATGGGTGACTTCAAGTACCACGGAGGACTCAACGGTGCCAACTACCAGCAGGTAGTCGGCGAGCCCGAGTTCGTTAACATCGCGGACGTGCTGGTCGACATCATCGACCTGCAGTATCACGAGACCGTGGAGAGCATGGGCGGCGACCTTGCTGCTTCATTCCTCGCGGACTTCATGGCTCACAACACTGGCGTGTTCGTTCTTGTGGTTGAAGGCGCGATTCAGGCAAAGACCAATAAGGGTGCCTGGAACGAGACCAACATCACGAAGCCATGGTGCTCCATCGGAATCACGGACAAGGATAACGCCATCTATCCCGCGCAGGATCTCAGCTTCGAGGATGTCGTTCACGACCTTGCCGTTCAGGCTGGCTGTGTCGGCGTTGTCGCAATCGGCCAGTGCGCTGCATTCGGTGGATACCCGGCGTGCAAGTCCCCGACAGACCCCACCTATGCGGGCTTCGACACTTCGCTTTCGCAGACCGGCGCGATGGGATGCTATGAGTTCTTGGCCGGTACGCCGAGTGCGGCCGCGAAGGTCATCAATGTCCCTGGTTGCCCGACGAACCCCTGGTGGTTCGTTCTGACGGTCGTGTGCTTCGTGGTTGACGCTCAGGTTGCGCTCAACTCCGAACTGACCGGTGGAGCCAACTCCGACGGCCCGCTCGGCATCCTTGCCGCTGGCGGAGCTGTCAAGGCCACCGCGGTCGATTCGACCCGGCGTCTCAAGATCGTCTATCCGTACACGGTACACGGCCCCTACTGCCCTCGTTTCGCTTCTTGGCGCGAGGGTCGTTTCGCAGAGAAGCCCGGCGATCCCGGCTGCCTGCTGCTCATCGGCTGCAAGGGCCCGGCGACGCGCTCACTTTGCGGCGTGCACGGTTGGAATGCTCAGCAGGGTGAGAATGACGCCACCAAGGAGTACCAGCTCGCTGCGTTCGGCGAGGCGGTCACCGGTGGCGGCGCTCCCTACAAGGGCAGTCACTGCACTTCGGCGGGACACCCCTGCATGGCTTGTACCGAGCAGGGCTATCCTGACAGCTTCGTTCCGTTCGTCAACTGGTAACGGGAGAGGAGGGATACTACATGGCTAATCGACTTTCACAAGGTACTGTTGCCGCCACGACGGGCATCATCACCGCTGGCGGCATTGAGGTCGACCCGATATCGCGCATCGAGGGTCACCTGGGTGTCAAACTGGCCACCAATGGCAGCGGTTTCGTCAGCGAGGCAAACGTCCACGGAAACCTGTGGCGTGGCTTCGAGAACTTCCTGATCGGCCGCGACGCCAACGATGCGATCACGTTCACCCAGCGCATCTGCGGTGTTTGCCCGGTCCCCCATGGCTTGACGTCCACCTATGCTGTTGATGCAGCAATGGGCTACAGCGAAGGCCACATCACCTTCGCGTACGACGGCACCTACGGCATCCCCAAGAAGGCGGTTCATATCCGCAACTTGGTGCTCGGTGCCGAGACGCTCATGTCGAGCATCACGCACTTCTATCACTTGGTCGCTCTTGACTACGTGCAGGGTCCCGCACTGCCGCCGTGGACGCCGTTCTTCAACAACGGCTTCTATCACGCGCTGCTGCTGAACCCGACCGGCACGGAACTCGCCCCGCGCCTAAAGGAGACCTACTCCGTGGGTATCTGGGACGCAGCGATCACCCAGTACGTCAAGGCGCTGCGTATCCGTCGTCTCACCTTTGAGGCCGGCGCCCTGTTCGCAGGCCGCATGCCAATGACGTCGTGCTTCGTCGGCGGCGGTGTGACCAACGACGGTACCGTCGATCTTGGCACTCGCTGCGCCAAGTTCAAGAGCATCATGCAGGAGATCGGGCTGTTCGTGATCAAGGAGTACGCGCCGCTCGTTCTCGCGCTCGGTGCGTTGTATCCGAACTACGACAACCTGTACAACGCGAATACGCTCAACACCGCGTACGCGCCGTTGTGGTCAGTGGTCGGCAACACGCCTGACTCCGGTTCGGCAACGCCGGCTGCGATCAACACCGGTTGGGGCGCTGGCGTCGGTAACTTCCTTTCGTGGGGTGCGTATCCTAACCCGGATACCAACGATCTGGCCATCTACGGTGGCGTCTACACCTCGGCCAGTGGCATGGGCTTCCAGGCCACGAACAAAGCCACGGTGAAGTCGCAGTTCATCACTGCCACGAGCCCCAACAGCATGGCGAGTAATCTCAAGGAGTCGATTGCGTACTCGCACTATTCGATCAGCTCGTTCGACACCGGCAACATCAACGCAACGACCAGGCTCGCGTATCCGGGGGCGGTCCAGCGTACCAAGCCGAACCGTGCCAACGGATACTCGTACATCAAGAGTCCCCGCTGGAACGATCTGCCGTGCGAAGTCGGCCCGTTGGCTCGGTTGGTCGTTAGTGGCTACTACAAGGTCGACGAGTCCGAGCCGCTTTCGACTGCTTTGGGCACGTACTACACCGACTACACCAAGGGTGCCGGGCTTGACCCCGCCATGATTGCGCGGCGG
>JANOEM010000685.1:0-6919 GCA_031413195.1 Actinomycetes bacterium | reverse complement strand
CGCCGGTGACATCGGCTTGATGGGCGATACCGAGAAGCGCCCGCAGCAGGGTCGTCTTGCCGGACCCGATCGGACCGGTGATCACCGTGAACGTTCCTCGCTCGATCGTGAAACTGATGTCTTCGACACCCGCCCCACCGGTGAAGCGTGCGCCGAGCCCGCGCACCTCCAACCGTGACAACGGGGATCGAACCGGGCGGTTTGCCGCCGGGCGGACGCGATCGGCGCCGGCCGAGATCGGTAGATGGCGTCGGCTGACGACGTTGCTCGCCAGTTCGTCCGCGACGAGGAACCGCATCCGATCGATCGCTACCCCGGCCTGCTTTCGTCGGGCCAGAACCCGGCCGACCATCTGCGGGAGAAAGCTCAACCAACCGAGGTACGCCGCAAACAGGGCGAGTTCTCCGACGCCGAACGCTCCCGACGCAATGGCCCCGGCGCTCACCACCAAGACGAGTCCGAGGCCGACGTCGGCGGCACCCTCGCTGAAGGCTTGAACGCCGGTATCGAGGACTCGGTCCTTGACAGCGGTCTCGCGGCGATGATCGACCAACCCCTGAAGTCGCGCAAGCGCGGGTTCGATCGCGTGATTGACCTTGATGGTCGTCGCTGCGGCCATGATGTCGCCGAGCAGACCACTGACGTCGGCCGTTGCCAGCCGATCGGCGGATCGATAGGCCTTGATCCGCGAGTCCAGGGTGCGGGTCGCGACGGCGACGGCACCAAGCGGCACCAACAGCACCGCAGCGGCTCGTGCGTCGGCACTGCCGAGGATGAGGGCTGCAAAGACGGTGAAGACCAGTCCCGCCGATACGTCGACCATGCCGTCGACGAGGTTGGTGACGTCTTCGGTGTCGTCGCGGAAATGGGTCAGAGCCTCGCCGGCCGAGCCGATCGGTTGGCCGGCCTCGAGCCCGCCACTTGCCATCTGCGCGGCCAGCAGGTTCGAGCGAAGCAGGGTCTGCATGTGCACCCACGCCTGCGTCCACACCAACGCCCCGACGTGGATGCAGGCCATCCGCATGATCTCAGCGATCAGGACACCGAGCGCGAGCCAGTAGACCAGCGTCGTGTTCCCTTTGGACAACGCGTCGAAACCGCGCCCGAGCAGCCAGCCGGTGATGATCGGAAAAGTGAAGAACAGGACGAAGCCGCCCCATCCGATCCAGAAGGTACGCCGGTCGTGTTGGCTGACTCGCCACGCAATGCGCCAGACGTTCATGACTTCAGCGCCGATCCCGGCACGGAGTCGTCAGCGGTCGAGTCGAGCGCAAGTTCGAGCAACCGACGGAAGCGACTCCCTGACAGCGCGGCCAAGTCGGCCCGGTTGCCGTGTTCGGCGACTCTGCCGTGATCCATCACGACGATCTCGTCGACATGGCGCAACGTCGACAAACGATGGGCGATGATGACCGTGGTGCGACCCGCCATCAGTTGGGCAATGGCGTGTTCGATCCGGACCTCGGTCGCTGGATCCACGCGCGCAGTTGCCTCGTCGAGCACCACCAGGTCGGGTTGGCGGAGCCATACCCGTGCCAGGGCCAAGAGCTGAGCTTCTCCCGCCGACAGACCGGCGCCACCCGCACCGAGCGCGCGGTGGATGCCCCCGTCGACGAGCGCGCCGAGGCCGACGTGGCGCAGCGCCTCTGCGACGGCGTCGTCGGACGGCTCGGGATCGAAAAGTGTCACGTTGTCGCGGATGGATCCGGTGAGGAGCTCCACCTCTTGTGGAATCAGGGCGACGCGCCGGCGCAGTTCATCCAAGGGAATGTCGGCAATTGCGACGCCGCCGAGGAACACGGTTCCCTGAGTCGCCTCGACCAGGCGGAGAAGCAGCCTGGACAAGGTCGTCTTGCCGCTGCCGGTGCGTCCGACGATGCCGACAGATCGGCCCGCTTCGATCGAGAGACTGACGCAGTTCAGCACCATGGCGTCATCGCCGTAGTCGAAGGAGGTGCTTTCGAAGTCGATCGACAGGGCGCCGGGGACCGGACACCGCGTTCCATCGTCGGCGATCGTCGACTCGATCGCGAGGAGGTCGATCACGCGCACCATCGCCCCGTTCGCCTTCTGCACGGTTTCGAGTTGGTGGACGACATCCTCCAACGGCCGCGAGAGCAGGAGGACGTATTGGAACAGTAAGAAGGCGGTGCTGACGGTGATGACGCCGGAAGCGACCAGGCCGGCGCTGACGACAAGCGCGACGACCGAGCCACCGGCTACTGCACCCTGTACGGCCCACCACATCCGGAGGAATGCGTTTTCGCGCCGGACCGAGCTCGTCATCGCATCAGCGCTCTCCTCCACGAAGCGCCACATCGCGTGATCACCGGCGCCGTTCGTACGAAGGTCTTCCGACGCAGTGAGCCGTTCCTCGATCCCTCCGTAGAGCCTGGCGTACGAGCCCATTTCCTCCGCAGATTCGCCGACGGCGCGGTGACGGCCACGCACGACAACCCCCACCGAGGCAACGACATAGAACAGCGCACCAATCGCAAGCCGCCAATCGACGAAAGCCAGCACGACCAGCATGCCGACGACCAGGACTGCGGCGCCAACGGCCTTGGGCACCACTTGACCGAGGAAGTCCGAGACCGATGTGACATCGCCGTCAACGCGTTGAATGAGCTCGCCGGGGGTGTGCCGGCGGTGGAACTCGTGGTCCAGCCCGAGGACATGACGGGTCATGTCCATCCGGATCTGGTTGGTCGTACGCCACGCCGTAACGGTTGCGAACCACGCGACAACGACCGAGATGATTTGCGTCGTGATCGCGATGAGGAGGAACAAGACGGCGAGTCGGGTGATTGCGGCGGCGTCGGTGCCGGCCGTGGCGATGTCGATGATCCTGCGGATCACGAGCGGGCCGGCCAACAACAGCGATGAACTGATCGTTACCAGCGCGCCAAGACCAACCCAACGGGATGCGTCGGGTCTCAACAGCGCGAGGAGGGCGCGCCAACGAGCAGTCGTGCCGGCCATCGCCCCATCCTTGCCGAACACGAGACGTCAGTTCTCGTGAATATCGGGCGCCGGATAAGATCATCGGATCAGCCGGGTGGCACGATCAGCGTCTGATCACGGTTCGTCGTCGCGACATCGTCGGCCTCGAGAGTCAGGTCCAGCCACAGCTCGCCCGGCGCATCCGGCACAACGAATTGGAGGACGCCGATTCGCGTGACGGAATCGGGCTCGGCGGTCCCGGTGAAGGTCCATTCGTGTTCACCATTCGACCAGCGCAGATGCGCGCGCAAACGGGCGTCGACCACAGCGACCCGAAGGTCGTTGACGACGTGCACGTCGACCGCGATGCAGTCTCCCGGTGTCACTGCCGGCGCCAGCCGATCAGCGACGACGATCACGGGTCGGCAGGCTTCGGTGACGGCGTCGTAGGCGAGCTTGGGGACTCGATGGTGATCGAGGATGCTCCACGAGATGACTGGGCTCGCATCGTTGAGCATGAAGAGGCAGAAGCCACCGGCGGGCCGATACTTCAGCCGACGAAGTGTCTCGATGTGATGACGGAGGAGATCGGCCTGGTATCGCTGGGTTGCATTTCGCCAAAGTTCGAATGTCTCGTATGAAGCGGCGGGGACATACCGCTCGAGCACCGAGCGTTGCAATCCGGATCGAGCCTCCAGGTCTCCCCAATCCATTGCCGGCCAATTCGTCGAGTCGATGAAGTCGGTTGTCGTCGGCACGGCTTGCGCCCCAAACTCGCTGACGAACCGAACCATTCGCGGAAACGTGGCGGCGAAGCCTGGTAGATCGCGTTCGTCGCCGTAGTACCAGCCGAACCAGAGATGGCTGTCGCTCCCACCCAACTCGGGAAGATGCGGCATCACGCCGCTGTGGGAGGTGGTCGGCCGGGTCTCGTCGGCCTTCTCGAACGCACGTCTGACCCATCGGTCGAGGATGTTCTTGTTCCAAGTCGGCAACTGCTGTCCAGCGAGGTAGCGAGCGGTCGACTTGGGGGCCCGCGGGTTGTCGTGAGCCCCGATGATGGATCCGGACGGCTCGTTGTGGGCACACCAGGTGATGATTGAAGGGTGGTGGCCGAGCTGGAAGACAGCCTCTGTTGCCTGGTTGACGGCGCGTCGCCTGACCGCGCGTGCGTAGGACCACTGCAGCGGAAAGTCCTGCCACAGAAGCATCCCCAGTTCGTCCGCTGCATCGTAGAGCGGGGCGCCCGAGATGTGGCCGTGAACACGAAGCAGGTCGAGCCCTGCGTCGCGGGCAAGTTCGACATCGTGGCGGAACTCGGCCGGGGTCGCCGAGGCGATGTCGAGCCGGGTTGGGGCGAGGTTCGCGCCCTTCAGGAACAGGCGCTCGCCATTGACGGAGAACATCCAGTCCTGCATCGCGACCTCGCGCAGACCTGTGCGGACGGCGCGACTGTGACTGACCTCGCCATCGACGACGACGTCGACGCGCACGTCGGTGAGCGGTTGTTCTCCGAGGGACCACGGCCACCAAAGCTGGGGGTTCTCGATGTCCAGGTTCCAGTCGACCTCGTTGACGCCTCGGGCGAGAGACTGTTCGATCTCCGAGAGCACCTCCGGTTCCCGGCCGTCGCCGGTGACTGTCGTGCGGATCCGAACGAGGCGTGGTTCGTCGCTGTCGAGCCGTCCGTGGAGACGGAGGTGGGCGCGAGCATCGTTGGCATCACGGCAGAGGACTCGCAACCGATCGAGGCGAACCGTGCCGGTAGTCTCGATCCGCACGGGGCGCCAGAGCCCACCCGGGTTCCACGCGTTGTCGGCCGCGTTCCACTGCTGGAAGACCCCGGTGATGTTGTGGCGGCCGCGGCGCGACTTGTTCGGTGCGCATGCGACCTCGAGCGCGATCACATGCTCGGTGCCGATGCGGGCCAACTGAGTGACATCGAACGAATGGGGGAAGAAGTAGCCCTCGGGATCGCCGATGTAGGCGCCGTCCAGCCACAGATCGGCCTGGTAGAAAACTCCGTCCAGGACGATCCAGGTTCGCTCATCCGGTGTTGGGACAGGGAGGTCGAAGCTCGTGCGGAGCAGCAGCGGTCCGTCGCTGTCTGAGAATTCCGGCTCGTTCCGCCAGTGCCCCGGCACCGTGACGGTGGACCATCGACTGTCGTCGAACGAGAGACCGACTGCGGTTCGCCGGAGTTGGTCGTCTGCTGCCGCCGCTCGCCAGACACCGGTCAGCTCCATGCGGGCAGATCATATCCGTCGCAAATCTCGTGGCGCAGGTCTCGCGGCCGCTGTGGGCATCGACCGCGATCTTGGCTAGTTTCCAGATATGACGGTTCCTGGCACGACGCATCTGGCATCCACCCTCGGAGAGCTCAAGGCCTCCGGATGGGCATCGACACCTGTCAAGGAAGAGATTCGGCGAAACGCCGTGGCCAAGATTGCGTCCGGCGAGCAACTGTTCGAAGGCGTGATGGGCTACGAGGACACGGTGATGCCGCAACTCGAGAACGCGTTGCTGGCTGGGCACGACATCATCTTCCTGGGCGAGCGCGGCCAGGCCAAGACCCGCATCATCCGGTCCCTCACCGGCCTGCTCGACGAATGGATGCCGATCGTTGCGGGCAGCGAGATCAACGACGACCCGTACCACCCGGTTTCAAAACACGCTCGTGACCTGGTCGCCGACAACGGTGACGACACGCCGATCACATGGGTTCATCGCGACGAGCGGTTTGGCGAGAAGCTGGCAACGCCGGACACATCCATCGCCGACCTGATCGGCGAAGTCGATCCGATCAAGGTAGCGGAGGGGCGCTACCTCAGCGACGAGCTCACGCTGCACTACGGCTTGGTGCCGCGCACGAACCGGGGAATCTTCGCGATAAACGAGATCCCCGACCTTGCCGAGCGGATCCAGGTCGGTCTCTTGAACGTGCTCGAAGAACGTGACGTGCAGATCCGTGGCTACAAGCTCCGCCTTCCGCTCGACGTGATGTTGCTGGCCTCTGCGAACCCCGACGACTACACGAATCGCGGTCGAATCATCACCCCCTTGAAGGACCGGTTCGGAAGCCAGATCCGCACCCACTACCCACTCGAGGTCGAAACCGAGGTGGCGATCATGCGTCAAGAGGCGCGGGCCGCCAGCGTCGGCGATGTACGGGTGCTGATGCCCGACTACATGGAAGAAGTCATTGCGACGCTCAGCCATCTCGCCCGTGAGAGCACCCATGTCAACCAGCGCAGCGGTGTTTCGGTCCGTCTGTCGGTCAGCAACAGTGAGGTCCTCGCAGCCAACGCGCTCCGGCGCGGACTGCGAGCCGGCGAGCGCGAAGTGGTTCCCAGGGTCTGCGATCTCGGTGCGATTGCGGCTTCGACATCGGGCAAGATCGAGATCGAGTCACTCGAGGAAGGTCGCGAAGGATCGATCCTGCAGAACCTCGTCAGAAGCGCAGTCCTCACCGTATACAAGCAACGGGTCACGCCCGATCAGGTTCGCGACGTGATCGCCGCGTTCGACGAACAGGGCATCGTCGCCCACACCGGAGAAGACGTCTCGTCGGCCGATCTCGTTGCGCTGCTCGAATCCGTTCCGGCCCTTGCGGCGCCGGTCCAGGGTCTCACCGGCGGCAGCGAATCCCCCGCTGCTGTCGCGGCTGCGGTCGAGTTCGTGCTCGAAGGTCTCCACCTGTCGAAGCGATTGAACAAGGACGCGTCGGGAACCAGCGCTACGTATCGCGCCCGCTAGTGGTCCGTCGACGGCCCGACGCTGGCACCAATTGTCGCGGCCCAAGCCGACATTCGGTGCCTGCGTTCGCTCAGGCGCCGAAGTAGCCGTTGACGTCGGTGATGAGGTGGGTGGTGGTGCTGGTGAAGATGCAGATTTTGCCGCCGACGCCGATTTTGGTGATGACGGCGTTGGGGACGGTTCCGCCTGCTGTGGTGTTGAGGTTGGAGACGACGGGTTG
>JANOEM010000684.1:0-19306 GCA_031413195.1 Actinomycetes bacterium | reverse complement strand
ATGGTGGGTCATCGGCCGTTCTCGGTCAGCCGGATCCTGGTCCAGTTTGGACAGCAGGGTCGACAGCGCGACCCGGCCCATTTCCTCGCGGGGTTGATCGACAGTAGTCAGTGAGATGTGCCCGAGCGCGGCCAACGACGTGTTGTCGTAACCAACGATGGAGACGTCGTCCGGAACCATCAGCCCTGCCCGCTCGAGACGATCGAGTGCTCCGATGGCGAGCAGATCGTTGCTCGTGAAGAGCGCGGTCGGCATCGCGTCGGCCCGCAGTAGTTGCTCGACAGCTGCGGCGCCGGCCTGCTCGGTGAAGTCGCCGGGCACGACTCTGGAGAATCGAGCCAGCCCGAACTCCTTCATCGATGCGAGATAGCCGGAACGACGCGGGCTCGCGCCCGCGCCGCGCCCGCCGTCGAGGTGGACGATGTCGCGGTGGCCGAGCCGGACCAAGTGTTCGACCGCCAACCGGGCACCCATCCGGTCGTCGCTGTTCACGGTGCCGACGACCTGGGAGGAGATGGCTCGACCAACGGAGACCAACGGCACCTCTGTGCCGACCTGCTCGATCCGCTTCGGTGCGAGGCGGCAGCCGGCGACCACGATGCCATCAACTCCGAACGCCAGGAAGGACTCGAGAACCTCGTCCTCTCGGGCAGCGCTCCGTCGGCCACTGCCGAGGATGATCCGGTAGCC
This sequence comes from Actinomycetes bacterium, assembly GCA_031413195.1. Taxonomy (GTDB): domain Bacteria; phylum Actinomycetota; class Acidimicrobiia; order Acidimicrobiales; family Ilumatobacteraceae; genus WLMZ01. The sequence continues at coordinate 18,616 of JANOEM010000684.1, read as the reverse complement.
ATTCGCGTCAGCGACCGTGAAGATCCCGTCAGCGATCTCGGCGAACCACGGATTGTGAAGATCGTTGAGCAGCAGCCCGATCGTCATCGTTCGTCGCGAAGCGAGGTTGCGGGCCATCAGGTTGGGTCGATAGCCCATCTTCGTCGCCGCTTCAAGGACCAGCTCGCGGCTGTTGTGGCTGACCCGCGGCGAGTCGCGCATCACCAGCGAAACCAAGGCACGGGAGACTCCTGCCTCGGCTGCGACATCTTCCAACGTCACCCGGCGCACCCCCTTGACATTAGTCACACGTGTCGTATGATGTGGAGCGCTCCACAGAGTAGAGCGCTCTACATTCACGAGCCACGTCAGATTGGGGACAGGCATGCTCGATCGTGTTGCCGCCGCACCGATCTCATGGGGGATTTGCGAGGTGCCCGGCTGGGGTGTGCAACTCCCCGTCGACCGCGTTCTCTCGGAGATGGCGGGCCTCGGGATCACGGCGACCGAGCTGGGATCTATTGGCTGGCTGCCCACCGATCCCGTCGAGATCCGGGCCACCCTCGACCGCTATGGGCTGTCGCTGCTCGGTGGCTTTGTTCCGCTGGTTCTGCACGACGCGGCGGCGATCGGCACGTCGCGCCAGGCCGCTGCGGAGGCAGCCTCGATGCTCTCGGCAGCCGGCGGTTCCTTCTTTGTGACTGCCATCGTGAGCGATCCGCAAAGCTGGCAGCGCCCGCACCTGGACCCTGCGACGTGGAAGTTGATGATTCAGCACCTGGTCGAGATCGACGAGATCGTGGCCGGGTTCGGCCTGACCCAGGTCCTTCATCCGCACGTCGACACGCTCGTCGAGACCGCAGCAGAGATGCAGCGTTTCCTCGATGATTGTTGTGTCTCGTTCTGCCTCGACACCGGGCACTTGTTCATCGGTGGCGCTGATCCGGTGAGAATTGCCAGGGACTACTTCGATCGGGTCGGTCTCGTACACCTCAAGGATGTGTCCGCACCGATCGCCGATCGATTGAAGGCCGGCGAATTTTCCTTGATGTCGGCTACGCAGGCAGGGTTGTTTCCTGCACTAGGGTCTGGGGACGTACCGATCGCAGAGGTGGTGCAGACTGTTGAAGCAAACCACTTCGGCGGCTGGTACGTCATTGAACAGGACGTGGCTCTCACAAACGGTGAGCCGCCGAGCGGTGGGGGACCGCTTCTCGGCGTTTCGCAGAGTGTCGCCTACATTCGGGAGCTCGCTGCAAGTCGCAGCGAGAACCTGGAACGCTGAGCGATCAGCAAACACACAACAATCACTCCAGAGGGGGAAAGCAATGAAGAAGTCACGAGTATTGCTCGCGTCGTTTGCAGCCTTGGGTCTGTTCGCGACTGCGTGCAGCAGCGATAGCGACGACACTGCCAGCACATCGGCACCGGCTGGTACCAGCGCAGCGACCGAAGCGTCGACAGCTGAGACCGATGCGCCGGCCACGACAGCCGGCACCGAAGAGACCACCGCCGAGACGACCGGGGAGAGTACCGCCGAGACAGTCGAAGCAACCGAAGGTGAGGACGTCACCATTGCCGTCATCACCCACGGCGACGACGGTGTGTTCTGGTCCGTCGCTCAAAAGGGTGCAGAGCAGGCCGGCGAAGACCTCGGTATCACCGTGAACTACCAGGGTGCCAACAACGACGGAGCGACCGAAGCTGGTTATATCGACCAGGCAGTCGCCGACGGAGTGGACGGCATCGCCGTGTCGCTCGCCGATCCCGATGCCCTTCAGGCATCGGTCGAGGCAGCTGTTGCCGCCGGTATCCCGGTTATCACGATGAACTCCGGTTCGGACCTGTTCAAGGAACTGGGCGCGATCACCCACGTTGGTCAGGACGAGACGGTCGCCGGCAACGGCGCCGGTGAGAAGTTCAATGAGCTCGGCGCCACCAAGGTGCTGTGCGTGAAGCAGGAGCAGACCAACGTCGGTCTCGAAGCCCGTTGCAACGGCGCTGACGACACCTTCGACGGCGAGGTCGTGCAGATCACGACCTCCGGCGATGCCGATCCGGTTGCCTCGCAGAGCGAGATCAACGCAGCACTCGCTGCCGATCCCGACATCGACGCAATCTTCGGTACCGGGCCGGTCGGTGCTCACCTCGCAGTGCTCGCCGCTGCGGAACTCGGCCGTGAGGTCATCATCGGTGCGGTCGACCTGTCGACCGACATCCTCGGTGACATCGAGGCCGGCGACGCTGCCTTCACGATCGACCAGCAGCAGTACCTGCAGGGCTACCTCGCGGTTGTCTTCCTGTACCTCAACGTGGTCAACGCCAACACCGTTGGTGGCGGCCTGCCGGTCTACACCGGCCCTGGCTTCGTCACCGCCGACAACGTCTCCGACGTGAAGGCGTTGGTCGAAGCCGGTACGCGCTGATCAAGAAGTCATCAACGAAGTGAGTTGATGGGTCGGGACCTTTCGGGGTCCCGACCCGTTCTTCGATCACCGGGGGGTTCGGGGGTCGAGATTGAACCGTCACGATTGCTCCTTGGGGGTGCACATGAGCGATGCCGTTCTGCAAGCGAATACCAGTGTCGACGTAGCCGAGCCGGAGGAAATCAAGCCGCCGATCGTGACGGCCGACGAGCGAATCGCCCACAGGGGACCGATCCAGCGGCTGCTCGTGTCACCCGAGATCGGTGCGATCATCGGCGCAGTACTGGTCTGGGCTTTCTTCTGGGGGAACGGACGAACCTTCGGTACTGCCGCCACCACCTTGATCGTGTTGGATGCGGCAGCGCCGATCGGGATCATGGCCGTCGTCGTGGCGCTGTTGATGATCGGCGGAGAGTTCGATCTCTCGGCGGGGATGATGACCGGAGCGACGGGCATTCTCGTTGGACTGATGGTCAAGTACTTCGTGGACACGGGTGCACCGATGTGGCTCGCCGTCGCATCGGCGTTCATCATTGCCGGCACGATCGGGGTGTTCAACGGAACAACGGTCAACCGAACAGGGCTGCCCAGCTTCATCGTCACGCTGGCGACGTTCTTCGTGCTCAAGGGCGTGACGCTGGTCCTGGCCAAGCGACTCGAAGGCAAGGTTTCGGTTGCCGACGTCGATCAGGCCCGCGGGTACGGCCCCTTCTACAGATTCTTCGGGTACGAGTACAAGTTCGAGAACTTCGGATGGCGGGACCAACTGTTCGTCGGCTCGGTCCTCATCGGCGGCGTGCTGCTGATCATGGGATTGTGCGAGCAGTCGTTCATCCGTCGCACCAAGGGCGATTCGGTCAACACCCGATCCGTGAGTGGACGCACAGCCGCAGGGTTCGTTGGCGTCGTGCTCGCAGCCGCCGGATTCACCATGCTGCATCGCAGCGACGGTGTGAACAACAACGCGATCTGGGGCGCGTGCGCGAGTATCGGGATCATCGTCGCGGTCGTCGGGCTTTGCGAGTCCCGCTACAAGCAACGAAGCGATCAGACCGGCGATGGCGTCGACAACTCGCTGCCGGCGCCAATCCGCAACCTGGTCCTGCTCGGCACCGGGTCGATGTTCCTGGCGTACCTCACCCCATTCGTTTTCGACCGCAACGAGCGGCGTGAGATCCTGACATGGTTCCCGCACGGCCTCCGAGTCGCAGTCGCGGTCCTGGCGGGGCTGACCGGCGTTGCGATCGGAATTCGCCACGCTCTGCCCCGCCTGAGAGGCAAGTTCCCGTGGTACCGGCCAATCTTCAGCCTGCTGCTCTCGATCGGCATCGGCCTGATCCTGATGGTGGGTGTGCTCACCTTCTTCCAGTTGGCCACCGTCCAAGCACTGCGAACCGTCGCGATGCTTGCGTTCGCCTCACTCGGGCTGGCGATGCTGATGCGTGCCCGAGCCCAAGCGGGCAAGATCAGCAGCCGGCTGCAATTGATGGTCGGTCTGATTTCGGTGCTGGTGCTGGTTGCGCTTGCCTTCCTCGTCCGCGCCGATAGCGGTGCGGTTCGGTTTCGCAGCGGGTTGTTCGGCGCGATGTTGATCGCTGCCGTCGTGCTGACAACGAACACGCTGCTCGAGACACGACTGCAGAAGCGGCGATCGATCGACCCTGCTGCAGACCGTCGCGGGCGACGCTTCGTGGCATTCGGAGTCCTGCTCCCGGCGATCGGGATGGGAATCCGGATCGTGTTCACCAACGCCAGTGGCGGCGCGGGTGAGGGCGGCTTCAGTGTGACCCGAATGTCGATCCTGTGGTGGATCGTTGCGACGGTGATCGGTGCATTCGTACTCACCAAGACCAAGTGGGGGAACTGGATATTCGCCGTCGGCGGGAACAAGGAAGCGGCGCGTGCGATCGGCGTGCCGGCCAACAAGGTCAAAGTCGGACTGTTCGTCGCAACGTCGTTGGCGGGTTGCTTCGTCGGGATCATGGTGTTGCTGCGGTTCACGTCGGTCCAGGCCAGCCAGGGCGACGGGCTCGAGTTCATCTACATCATCGCCGCCGTCGTCGGCGGCAACTTGATGACCGGTGGATACGGATCGGTCATCGGTGCCTCGGTCGGGGCGTTGATCATCGCGATGTCGTACAACGGCATCGGTGCTGCCCGATGGAACTCGGACGGCAAGTTCGCGTTCCAGGGCGTCGTGCTGCTGATCGCCGTGTTGGTCAACAACTACACCCGCAAGAAGGCCCAGGAGGCACGCTGATGTCCGAGAACGGTTCTGTCCAGCAGTCGACCAACATTCTCGAGCTGCAACACATCTCGAAGTACTTCGGCAACGTCACGGCCCTCGACGACATCTCCACGTCCGTGCGCGCAGGTCAGGTGACGTGCGTGCTCGGCGACAACGGCGCCGGCAAGTCCACCTTCATCAAGATCCTGTCCGGCGTGCACCGCCCGAGTTCAGGCCAATACCTGTTCGATGGCAAGCCGGTTGCCTTCGACTCGCCTCGCGATGCCCGCGATTTGGGAATCGCGACGGTTTTCCAAGACCTCGCGATGGCGCCATTGCTCTCGGTCTGGCGCAACTTCTTCATGGGGTCCGAGCCGAAGAAGGGGTTCGGCCCGATCAAGTGGATGGACGCCGAGTTCGCCAAGGTGACAGCGAAGGAGGAGTTGAAGAAGATGGGAATCGATGTCCGCGACATCGACCAGCCCGTCGGCACGATGTCCGGCGGCGAGCGACAGTCCGTAGCCATCGCCCGAGCCGTGTATTTCGGCGCGAGGGTCCTGATCCTGGACGAGCCAACGGCCGCGCTCGGGGTCCGTCAGTCCGGTGTCGTGCTGAAGTACACCCGTGCCGCAGCCGAGCGCGGACTCGGTGTCATCTTCATCACCCACAACCCCTCGCATGCCTACCCCGTCGGCGATCGGTTCCTGCTCCTCAACCGGGGTAAGTCGCTCGGCGACTTCGCCAAGGGCGAGATCGAGATTGCCGAGTTGACCCGAATGATGGCCGGCGGCGCCGAACTGGAAGCTCTGCAGCACGAGCTCGCTCAGGGTCGTTGACGGGCGATGACCGATCTCGAGTTGCTCACGGTCGGTCGAATCGGGGTCGATCTCTACGCAGAGCAACTCGGGGTGCCACTCGCCGAGGTCCGCACCTTCCGCAAGTCGGTCGGCGGCACCGCGACCAATGTCGCTGTGGCCGCAGCCAGGCTCGGTCACCGTTCGGCAGTCTTCACTCGTGTCGGCGACGACGCCTTCGGCGCGTACATCCGCGGAGCCTTGGAGCACAGCTTCGGTGTCGACATCCGCTACGTCGGCACGGACCCCCAACTTCGCACGCCGCTTGCGTTCGCCGAGCTTCACAATCCCGACGACCCGACGATCATCTTCTACCGCGAGCCGAAGGCGCCGGACATGAACATCGAGATCGGCGATATCGATGCCGACGTGATCCGCCAGGTTCCGATCCTGTGGTTCCCCGCGGCATGCCTGTCGCAAGAGCCGAGCCGGAGCACGGTACGGACGATGTTGGAGATCCGCGACCGTTCCGTGCACACGATCTTCGATCTCGACTGGCGCCCCCATTTCTGGAGTGGCCCTGCGGCGGCATCGGCCGAGATCGACGGCGTGCTCGATCTGGTCACGATGGCAATCGGCAACCGCACCGAATGCGAGATCGCCGTCGGCGCCACCGATCCAGAGGTCGCCGCCGAGCGCTTGCTGGCGCGGGGGTTGCAAGCCGCGATCGTCAAGATGGGCGGCGACGGAGTCCTCGTTGCAACGGCCGATGGAGTGCGCGACCGGATCGATCCGTTTCCTGTCGACGTCATGTGCGGTCTGGGAGCGGGCGACGCGTTCGGTGGTGCGCTCTGCCATGGGCTTCTGAGCGGCTGGTCGCTCAGCGACTCGGCCAGGGCCGGCAACGCAGCCGGGGCGATCGTCGCCTCGCGCCTGACGTGCGCGGACGACATGCCAACCATCGATGACATCCGTCAACTGACGGGAGCCGCCGATGTTGCTCACTGACCAGCGTTGGGCGGAGCTTCTCGATCGACGCGCGACGCAACCCCTGCTTGCTCGCGAATCGTTGAAGAACCGTCTGCGACGGCCGCTGCTGACCGATGGCCGGCTGTTCATCATCGCCGCAGATCACACCTCGCGTGGCGCCTTGAGCGTCGCTGGACAGCCGTTCGTGATGGCCGACCGTCGTCGCCTGCTCGAGGCGCTGCTGATCACTCTCGGCAATCCAGAGTGCGATGGCGTGCTCGGCAGCGCAGATGTGCTCGAAGACCTCGCCTTGCTCGGGGCGCTCGAGAGCAAGCTGGTGTTCGGCACGATGAACCGTGGCGGGATCATGGGCGCCGCATGGGAGTTGGATGACCGGATGACGGCATACGACCCGGATTCGATCGCCGAGTTCGGTCTCGACGGAGGCAAGGTGTTGCTGAGGATCGCCGACGACGATGCCGGAACGGCCCCGACGATTGAGGCGTGTGCACAAGCAGTCAGCGGCCTCGCCCGGCATGGACTCCCGATCATGGTCGAACCGTTGCCGTATCACCTTGCATCGCCCGGTAAAGCCCAACTGCTTGATGATGACGATGCGCTGCTCCGTGCGGTTGCAATCGGCGCCGGCCTTGGCAACACGTCTGCGCACATCTGGCTCAAGGTGCCGGCGAGCCGCGATCCCGCTCGGATGCTGGCGACCACGACTTTGCCGGCGCTCATCCTCGGAGGTGCACCGGGACCGGAACCCGAGGCCGACTTCGTCTCGTGGGAACGGGCGATGCAGGTGCCGAACGTGCGCGGTCTCGTGGTCGGTCGATCCCTACTGTTCCCCGCCGATGGCGACGTCGGCGCGGCGATCGACCGCGCGGTGCGTATCGTGAGACCTCGATGAACTCGTCGCGCTTGCATCATCCAGCGGGTTCGCTGGCCACGGTCGAGGACCTCGTCAGTCTGAGTCCGGAGCAGGCTGGATGGGTGCTCACGGGGTTGCAGGTGTTTTCGTTGGCGCCCGGAATAGAGCGCTCCAACAGGACGGGCGAGTCCGAGGCGGTCGTTCTGCCCCTGTCGGCCGAGGATCTCGTCGTCGAATGCGACGGCGAGTCGTTCCCGATGCACGGCCGGGCGTCGGTCTTCGATCGAGTGAGCGACTTCGTCTACATCCCGCGGGACGCAACGTTCACTGTCATCAGCGCCACAGGCGGCGAGGTCGCCATTGCGACCGCACGTTGTGACGAGCGTCTTGCACCGCGCTACGGGCCGAGTGCCGGTGTTGTCGTGGAAACCCGTGGCGCCGGTCCGGCCACCCGCCAGGTCACCAACTTCATGAGCCCCGACACGTGGCCTCACGCTGCCAAGCTGATGTGTGTCGAACTGCTGACGCCCGACGGCAATTGGAGTTCGTACCCGCCTCATCGCCACGACGACTCCCCGGAGTGTCCGGTGAACAACGAGGAGATCTACTACTTCCGAATCGCTCGGGCCGGCACGATCGATCCCGACCCGGCCGGGTTCGGCCTTCATCGTACGTACACTCCGCCGGCCCCCGACGGGACAGTCGAGATCGATCAGAACGTGGTGGTCCGCGACGGGGACGTGTTCTGCGTGCCCCGCGGGTATCACGGGCCATGTATCGCTGCCCCCGGCTACACGATGTACTACCTGAACGTTCTGGCGGGTCCAGGCGGCGGTCGCAGCATGGCGTTCTGCGACGATCCCACTCATCATTGGATACGGGACACCTGGTCGGGCATGGCGCCCGATCCGCGTGTACCGATGACATCGGCAGGAGGCCGGCTATGACCAGCGAACACACCCGACGGCGAGTCGGGATCGGCGTGATCGGATTCGGTTGGATGGGCCAGGCCCACAGCCGCGGCTGTCGCCGCGCTCCCAGCTACTTCCTCGACCGCGGCTACGACCCCGACTTGGTGATGGTCGCCGACACGATTGCCGATCGCCGCCGCGACGCCGTTGACTCGTTCGGGTTCCGCAGTGCGACCGCCGACTGGCACGAGCTTGTCGCCCATCCCGATATCGACGTCGTGTTCGTGACCAGCCCGAACATGTTGCACGTCGAAATGGTCCGCGCCGCGGCGGCAAATGGCAAGCACGTGTTCTGCGAGAAGCCGGTGGGAGGCACGCCCGCACAGACCGTGGTCGCCGAACGGGCAGCGCGAGATGCGGGCGTGATCAGTGGGGTGGGATACAACTACCGCTGGGTACCGCTCGTGCAGCACGCGAAGCAGATGATCGACGATGGTCTGATCGGAACGGTCACGAACTACTACGGCCGGTTCTACAGCATGTACGGCAGCGATCCGCTGGGCCTGCTGTCGTGGCGGTTCTTGGTAGACGGCGCGGGACATGGTGTCAGCACGGACATCCTCAGTCACTCCGTCGATCTGGCCCACTACCTGATCGGCGACATCACGCGGGTCGTCGGCACGGGTGAGACGTTCATCAAGCAGCGCCCGCTGCCCACCGGGGCCGGCACCCACTACGACCGCGGCCACCCGGGAGACCCGACGGGCGAAGTGACCAACGAGGACTACATCGGGATGATGTGCACGTTCGCAAATGGGGCGAGGGGTACGTTCGAGGCCAGCCGATCAGTCGTCGGACCGGAGAGTCAGAACATGTTCCAGGTGTTCGGCACGGCCGGCAGCATCGCCTGGAACTTCGAGAAGATGAACGAGTTGCAGGTCTACGTCGCCGCCGAGCACAAGCACACCGGATTCACGACCGTGTACGCCGGGGACCGGTTCCCTCATCACGGCAACTTCGTGCCCGGTTCGGCGAACGGCATCGGATTCGAAGACCTCATCTGCATCGAGGATCACGAGTTCCTCGAGTCGGTTGCCGCCGGCCGTCAGCACACACCGAGCTTCGACGATGCGCTGCGGTACGTCAGCGTCCAGGACGCGGTGTTGCGATCGTGGGAGAGCGGTCGATGGGAGGACGTGATGTCCTTGCGCGACGATTCGCGGGAGCCGTCGTGACCACCGTTCGGCTGACGGCAGCGCAGGCACTGGTGCGCTACTTGATCGCGCAGCGCACGATGCTGCCCGGTGGAACCGCCGATGTTCCGTTGTTCCCGGGGGTCTACGCAGTCTTCGGCCACGGCAACGTCACGTCTCTCGGCCATGCCTTGCAGGAAGCCGGCGATGCATTGCCGACATGGCGTGGACAGAACGAGCAGGGAATGGCGCTTGCCGCTGTGGGCTACACGAAGGCCATGCGCCGCCGTCAGATCATGGTGGCGTCCACGTCGATCGGGCCAGGCGCGCTGAACATGGTCACGGCCGCGGGTGTTGCCCATGCGAATCGGTTGCCGCTGCTGTTGCTGGCAGGCGACACCTTCGCGAGCCGGCTGCCCGATCCGGTCCTGCAGCAGGTCGAACACTTCGGCGATCCGACCATCACGGTCAACGATGCGTTCAAGGCGGTGGTGCGGTTCTGGGACCGAATCATGCGACCTGAGCAGTTGCTGCATTCGTTGCCGCACGCCGTCGATGTGATGCTCGACCCCGCACACTGCGGTCCGGCGCTGCTGGCCCTGCCCCAGGATGTGCAGGCTGAGGCCTTCGAGTTCCCGATCGAGTTCTTCGAGACTCAGGTGCGCCACATCGCCCGACCGCGAGCCGACCTCGGCCAGTTGGATGGTGCTGCGACGGTGCTTTTGGGCGCGCAGCGTCCGGTTCTGATCGCCGGCGGAGGTGTTCATTACAGCGGCGCCGAGGCCGAACTGGCCCGCTTCGCTGAGAGCCACAACATTCCTGTCGTCGAGACGACGGCGGGGAAGGCGTGCTTGCTTGCGTCGCATCCGTTGAATGCAGGTCCAGTCGGTGTCACGGGTTGCGCGTCGGCGAACGCACTGATCGCGGCGGCCGATGTGATCATCGCGATCGGTACCCGCCTGCAGGACTTCACCACGGGGTCGTGGACGGCCTTTGCCCAAGACGCCGCCTTGATCGGCATCAATGCGGCACCGTTCGACGCGACCAAGCATCGCAGCACCGCCGTAGTCGGCGACGCGCGCGAGGTGTTGGCCGAGCTCGCCCCCCGGCTCGGCCAACACCGATTTTCGACAGATTGGTCATCGTTCGCCGAGACCGAGACAGCCATGTACCACGAGTACATCGACCGAATCGCAGCCCCGGTGCCGGGGGCGCTGCCGAGCTATGCCCAGGTCGTCGGAGCAGTTGACAGGGTTGCACGACCAACCGACTACGCGTTGACAGCGGCCGGGGGCTTTCCGGGCGAACTCAACAACGGCTGGCGTGCCAAAGGTCTGAACTCCTATGACTGCGAGTACGGCTTTTCCTGCATGGGTTACGAGATCAGTGGCGGATGGGGTGCGAAGATGGCGCTTCCCGACCGGGAAGTGATCGTGTTCGTCGGCGATGGCTCGTACCTGATGATGAACAGCGACCTCTACAGCTCGGTCCTCTCCGGTCATAAGCTGATCGTGATCGTGTGCGACAACGGCGGCTTCGCCGTGATCAACCGGCTGCAGATCAACCAGGGCGGGTTGCCTTTCAACAACATGTTGGCCGACACTCGTCATCAACGCCTGGTACACGTCGACTTCGCAGCGCATGCCGCTGCGATGGGTTGCCTGTCCGAAACGGTGACCACGATCGCTGATCTCTCCGAGGCTTTCGAGCGGGCTCGCAGCGCTGACCGTACAACGGTGATCGCGATCCGGACCGATCCCTACGAGTGGACCGAGGGTGGAACGTTCTGGGAAGTCGGGGTTCCCGAGGTTTCGAACAGGGCAGAGGTGCTCGCTGCCAAGGCCGCAATGCAAGCTGGCAAGAGCAACCAGCGGATCGGGATCTGAGATGGAGACCATGCCTCTGGCCGGAAAGGTGATCGTGGTCAACGGCGGCACGCACGGACTCGGTGAGGCAACGGTGCGCCTTGTCGTCGAGCGAGGAGCGGCCGGAGTCGTGATCGTCGGACGGGATAGCGACAAAGGGCAGGCGCTCGTACGCGAACTCGGCTCGTCGACGACGCGTTGTCATTCGATCGCGGCCGACATGGGCGATGCCTCGGCGCCTGCTGCGGTGTTCGCGCAAGTTGATCACGAGTTCGGGGTCGTTCACGGCCTGGTCAATATCGCCGCCGCGACGACACGCGGCGACATCTGGAACACCGATGCCGATCTCTGGGACACGATGCAGGCCGTCAACGTTCGGGCCCCGTTCCTGATGATCCAAGCTGCTGCGAAGATCATGAGCCGCGAGGGTGTCACTGGTTCGGTCGTCAACATCGGCTCGGTCAGTGGTCACGGCGGTCAGCCATTCATCCTGGCGTACTGCGTGTCGAAGGGGGCGCTGGCGACGCTCACCAAGAACGTCGCGTTCTCGTTGATGCGTCATGGGATTCGGGTCAACCAGATCAATCCTGGTTGGATGGATACCGATGCCGAAGATGCCGTGCAACGTCGTTACCACGGTGCCCAGGACGGGTGGCTGGCCACGGCCGAGGCCGGTCAGCCGATGGGCAGATTGATCAAGCCGCCCGAAGTCGCACGGTCCATCGCGTTCCTCCTCAGCGACGAGAGCGGAATGATGACCGGCACGATCATCGACTACGACCAGTCCGTACAAGGCGCAGGCGATGCGCCAAAGCCAACGATCGAGGAGACTCCCCAATGACATCATCATCAGCACCGACAACAACCACCCTCCGGATTGCGGTACTCGGTGTCGGCCGGATCGGCAAGATGCATGCCGAACTGCTCGCCCGCCAGGTCCCGGGGGCGTCATTGGTGTTCGTGCAGGATGTGAACGGTGCTGCCGCCGAGGCGGTCGGCACGGAGCTCGGAGTGCCGTTCACGACCTCTGTCGATGTCGTGGTCGGGTCCGACAGCGTCGACGCCGTCGCGATCTGTAGCAGTACCGACACCCATGTCGAGCTGCTCATCGCCGCCGCACGGGCGGGCAAGGCGATCTTTTGTGAGAAGCCGGTCTCACTCGATCTCGCCAAGGTGGACGACGCCTTGGCGATTGTCGCCGAGTCCGGTGTGCCCTTGCAGATCGGTTTCAACCGCCGATTCGACCCGGCTCATGCATCCGTCCGCGATGCAGTGATCAGCGGGGCGGTCGGCGATGTTCATCTCGTGCGGATCACGAGCCGCGACCCGGCGCCGCCGCCGATCGAGTACGTCAAGGTTTCCGGCGGGTTGTTCTGCGACATGACCATCCACGACTTCGACATGGCCCGGTTCGTCACGGGTAGCGAGGTGACCGAAGTCTTTGCCAAGGCAGCGGTACGGGTCGACCCGGCGATCGGCGAGGCAGGCGATGTCGACACCGCGGTCGTCGTGCTGACGCATGCCAACGGTGCGATCACGACAATCGACAACAGCCGTCAAGCGGTGTACGGCTACGACCAGCGTGTCGAGGCATTCGGGTCAGGCGGGCTGGCATCGAGTGAGAACCCGCTGCAGCACACGGGTTCGCGCCGTTCAGCTGCCGGCACGGTCGGCGCGACCATCCCGTACTTCTTCCTCGATCGCTACATCCCTTCCTACCTCCACGAGTGGAATGCTTTCGTCGCCTACGTTGCCAACGGTGGCGAGTCCCCGGTGAGCGCGCTCGACGGGCGCGCTCCGCTGGTGATCGGGCTCGCCGCGAAGAAGTCGGTTGCCGAGGGTCGTGTGGTCAAGATCAGCGAGATCGGCTGACCCGACAACGCAGGCCCGATCGGCGAATCTGTCAGCGCGGCAGACCGAGGATCCGCGCCGCATCGGCTGGCGTCGCGAGTGGCCGGCCAACCTCTGCACACAAGGCTGTGGCTCGACCGACCAACTCGACATTCGTCGGTACGTCCGAACCTCGGTAATCCTCGAGACCGACGCGGAGGTGGCCGCCTTCGGTCAAGGCATGGCGGGCGATGCCCGTGCCGATCACGTCGCCGCCGAGCACGGCAACTGCCCACGGCAGTCCAGAGCCATCGAGCATTCTCAGGTAGGTGTCCAGCGCCCACGGGGTCGGCGGGAGTCCGAACAGGGGCCGGCCGCCGCTGAAGTAGAGCTTGACCATCGACCCCGCCGGAAGTGTCCCGGCCTCGTTGTAGGCCAAGATCACCCGCAGGAATCCCGGTTCGAAACAGGCGATGCTCGGCGCCAACCCGAGGTCGCGGCACGCGTCCATCTTGTACCTGATGTCGTCGAAGGAGTGGATGTACACGAAGTTGCCGATCGGCGTGCCGTCAGCAGCCGCGCCGCCGAGGTTGACCGAGCCAGGATCGACGAGCGCGAGCCGAAGGAGCCCCGCGTCGTTGAGGATACGGTGGTGGTCCCAGCGTGTCGCAATGTCGAGGGCCCCGAAGTTCGCGGTCGGATACATCAACGCGTCCGGTTGGACAGCCTGGATCATGGTGAAGGTGGCATCTGAAAGCGCGGCCATTCCAGCGGGTCCGGGTTTTGTGAACGCCGACGGGTCGTCATGATGGTGAACGATCGCCGCCCCTGCATCGATGCATTCGATGCAGTCAGCGGCGATTTCCTCTGGCGTGATCGGGACATGCGGGTTCTGAGAACGCCGGGTTGCGCCGTTGACCGCGACTTCGACGATGACCGGTTCCCCCATTCAGCGAACCGTATCCGACCCAGGTTGCGGCGATCAAAGGGGTCGCTGGGGCAAGGCCTCGGCCAAGACATCGATCAGGGCCGCGTGGGAGTGGTTACGGCTGACGAGCTCGTGGGCCGCAGCGCTGATCTCATCCGATCGCTGCACGTCGACGGCCACGAGCCGGCAAGCAGAGGCGAATTCGGCCGGAGAGTCTGCCTGCAGGTAGTGGACGCCGTCTTCGACCTGGAGACCCTCGACACCGAATTCGGTGCTGATCACTGGTACACCCGCCGCGAACGCTTCAAGGACCTTGAGCCGAGTACCACCCCCGGCTCGCAACGGGAGCGGGAGCGCTCCCGCCCGGGCGAGGAACGGCCGGATGTCCGCGACTGGCCCGTGGATGATGATCCGCGGGTCGTCGATTGCGGACATCCACTGTGGTGCGCCGCTACCGATCAGGGTCAGCGAAGCGGTCGGGACGAGGGGGAGCAACGACTGGACCAGAAATCGCACCGCATCGGCATTCGGCTGGTAGGCGAAGCTGGCTGGGTAGATCAAGGATGATCGATCGCGATCAGCGAAGGGGGGCTGGAAGGATTCGACGTCGAGCGCGTGCGGCACGACACGACACGGAACGCACTGCAAGCCGCTGTTGTGCAGTCGTTGGACTTCGATCTCGCTCGACATCCATACCTCATCGACCTGTTCGGCGCAGCTCGTCTCGGCTACCTGGACGTCGCGGGCGAGGCGGCGGAGCAGCATCGCGGCGCCGCGATTGGTCTCGATGTCGGCAATTGTCGACAGGACGCGACTCGGAGTTTCGTCGAGATCGAGGATCACCCGACGGACGCCTGCGGCGCGCAGCGCCGGCAAGTATTCCGAAACCTCCATTCGGGCCAGGATGACGACGTCCGGTGAGAACTCGCTGACCGCCTCGACCAATTGTGCGGCGGTTGCGTGGGAGAATGTGGAGGAAAAGGGTGACTGCCCGGCGCCGATGGACCTGCCGATCTGCGCAGCAGTGCGCGGTGTCGCCGGATTCGCGTCGGAGCCGGCTCTCCACAACTTGATTCGCGGGTCCGATGGCGGCCCTGTGCCGTTGAGCCCGAACGCTCCAACGATGGTAAAACCAGCCAAGGCCGCGAGCAGGCCCCGACATCGGATGTCGAGGCCACCTTGGATCGTCGACGGCAGGCGCGCGCACACAACCAGGACCCGCAATCGGTTGTCCGGTGCCGATGCTGTGATCACTCTGACGCGCTCGCCGAGGGAAGTACCGTGAGGTCGACGATCGCGAGGCCGAGCCGCCGTGGATCACCGTTGAACCCTGCGTCTCGGGGCGAAATGGGCGAATTGACCCGCACCAGAATCCGAATGTCCTGTCGTGCAGGCCGCGCCGGAACACGCAACAGAATCCCGACAGGGGGCTGGCTGCGGGTGGAGCACGACGTGATGACCGGTGTCGCACCCTCGATATGGAACTCGAAGCTTCGTTGCGGTGAAGCGGGTGTCACGAACGGCACGAACCTGCACTCGACGAGGAGTTCACCTTCGGTCGGACCAGCGAGCGGTAGCACGATCGTGGCACTCCGGCATCGGGACCACGTGTGGTTCACCTCCGAGTAGTGCCACCCGGACACGAGGTACGGAGAGGATCTGCCATCGGGGCCGACCCCGAAGGTCACCTGCGCGCCGACGCGGACGGGTGTTGCATCCTTCGGTGAGGCGTTCATGAGCTCGGCTCGGAGCACGAGATCAGCCTTGCGTACGCGTCGAATCGACACCCGCTCGCCGTGCGGGGTTTCGTGGGCAGCGGCGAATGCGGCATCGGTGAACTTGGCCGGCCAGGGGGGACGGTGGGACATGAGCCCGCGCATCTTCAGCCGCCGCCGTACAGGCCGCGGGATAGCGCCAGGACTCGGCCCGAACTCTTCGAGGACGTCGAGTGCATCGGCGACCAGGTCGGACAGCCGATGAGATCTGGCCTGGGACTCGACCCGGTCCCAATCGATGTCACCCGAACCGACGAGGGACACAGCATCGGTAGCCCACTGCAGCGAACTTGCTTCGGACGGTATCCAGCCGTTGGCGATGACGTTCAGCAGCGTGTCCTCCCGCGAGGTCACCCTGACCGGCTGATCGCGCAGCATTGCCGTGCCGCTGTTGGCCCAGAACGCTTTGTCGGCCCCGGGCCGTACGGAATCCTTGAGCAATGACCAATGAAGATCGATCTGGGCGCCGTTTCGATCGACGAAGCCGACGGCATGCACGGTCCGCGTGATCGCGTCGGGGTCGCTGATGAGCATGTCGGCCAATGGACTGTCGAATCCGCAGGAACGAACGGCGAGAACAGCGGCCGAGAGGTGTTCAAATGGCACTGCGAGGTCGATGTCGTTCATCGGCCTTCGGGCGACGTCCCATCCGCTGTGGGACAACACAGCGGCGCCTTTGGTGATCATCGTCGGGACACCGACGTCGTTGAGGCTCGCAGCCACTCGAGCTGCAGCCGCGATCATCAGATTCGTCTGCAGCCAGGTCATCCGCAGTACCCGCCGGATCTGGGTAGCGAGTGCATCGTCGGCCAGGTACCGCTGCAGGTGAGGCAGCATCCGGATCGACGCGTCGTCCAGGGTCTGCAGATCCACCTGCTCTCGCCAGGCTCGAAAGGCATGCTCACCTCGTTCATCGGTCGCCAGAGCTGCAACGAGAACCAGCCGCTTCATCTCATCGACCGGCCGGACCGTTCTCATCGGGGCACGGTGTTTCGTCGCCGAACTACAGCAGCCCGAGCGACTCGAATGAGGCTGGACTTGTACTGGATCCGCAGGGTTGTGTTCGTCCGATGAACCCTTCGCTCGAGGACCAGGTCATCGAGCCGGATCACGTCGTGGCCCTGCTCCCGAGCCCTCGTGATCCAGTCCGGGTCGCACGCAGCCTCTTCTGTGTCGAACGAGATCGAAGCTGCGATCGATCGGCGCCAGATCGCTCCGCTGACGAGGATGCATGGTTGCAGGTCTGTGGTGGGGATGCTGATCGAGGGTTCTGCCAGAAGGATCTCTGGAGAGACGAACTGGCGCATGAGACCCGCTGCGGCTGCGGCGAGTGGGTTCGCGTCCAGGGCCGCGGCGAGTGCGCGTAGCGCATTCGTGGTCAGGCGATCGTCGGCGTCGAGAACGAAGACGAAATCCGAGCGCGCCTGCTGGAAACCGGCGTTCCTGGCGGCCCCGAGGCCGAGCCGACCCTGCCGCAGAACCCGCGCCCCAGCGGTTCCGGCCACTGCTGCCGAGTCGTCGGTGGAGCCATCGTCGATCACCAGCACCTCGAACGGGGGGGCCGTTTGGTTGAGCGCACTGGCGATTGCCTCGGCGATGTAGTCGGCGCCGTCCCTGACGCAGATGAGCACCGTGACGGTGGAAGCTGTGGTGGTCATCGAAGTACCGATCGGATCGCCCGCACGACGTCGTCGAGGTCGTGGCCGAGATCGAGTTCGAACGTTGGCACGGCCCTGGCCAGGGACGCAATCGCGGTGAACAACTGTTGACCGCCGTGAGCGGTCTGCACCATCGTGTTGGGGGCGATCCGGTGATGGGCGGCGCGAGGTGCGAGCGGGCGCAGTGCAACGGGACCCCCGGTCACCGTCGGCAGGATGATCGCCGTCGCACGGAACGAGGGCTCCATCGAAGCGCCGAAGGAGACATGAACCTTGCCGTCGGATCGAGGCGCGCTCGCGGAGCCAAGATCGACCAATGCTGCCCCGATCGAGTTCGGGAAGACCTTGGCAAGGCTGAAGAGTCCGTGAACTGTTGGCGGCGCGCCGAGCGCCACAGCGCAATAGTCGTCGCCGGCAGTTTGCATCCCAGCGCGGACACAGGCCAACGCCGTGGTCGATTTACCCGACCCGCCCCTTCCGCACAACAAGACCCCGCGGCCGTCCTCGCCGACACAGGCCGCATGCACCAGCGAAATTCCCTCGTCCTGCAGGGCCCAGGTCACCAAAGAACGCATCGGCGCGCTCTGCTCCCATTCCGGCAGTCGCTCGGGTGCGTCGCACCAGAACACGCCGCGATGCAATTGGCGATCGAACAGACTCAGCAGCCGATGCTCGATGTCGAATGTTGCTCGGAACCGACCGGACGATCTGTTCTTGATCCAGACCCCGTCGAATTCGTCCTCCTTCCACGGCGAGGGCACGAACGGCCATCCGGACAGTGCGTAGAACGTTGCGAGAGGAGTCTGGGATGTCTCGTCTTGGGCCGGTTCATCCGCCAGGTCGCGCAGCCAACCCAGTGCCGGCATCAGGGTCGGCGCCAGCGACGAACTGCTGTGGATCCGGATTCGTCTGCCGGCCGCAAACAGGTCGAAGGTCTCGCCGGCTTCCCCGGCCCCGCGACGTCGATCAAAGCATGAGATGCACGATTCGAGAAAGGTTTCGTCGGTTCGCTCACGTCGCGCTGCAGCGCAATCTTGCTCAGGAGTCGGCACGGACTTGGTCGTGGTCGACGATCAACCCTGCCGGACCGCTCGTTCGGTTCGGCCAACCATCGCCCGCAAGATCGATGTCGTGCACCGGGTCGAGGAGCATCAGGTCCTGCATGTCGTTGAACCGCTCGAACTCAG
>JANOEM010000683.1:0-9722 GCA_031413195.1 Actinomycetes bacterium | reverse complement strand
TCAACCAGATGATAGCGCCCGCCCGCCGCGTTCAGCGCCATTGCCAGCGCCGGGTTGCGCATCGACACCGCCTCGATCTGCCAGCCGTCACCCGCATCCTGGGTAAAGGCCGCCTGATGTGCACGGTGAAATGCCCCCAGTCCGAAATGCAGGATGCGCGGCAACTCAGTCGCCCCGCAACAAGGCAGGCATCGCGCCCCGCAGGTCTGCCAGCCATTTCAGCCGCCCCACCGCCGGATTGCCCGGCGGGCCGATCTGTTCGGCGTTGGTCGGGGCTCTACGGGTTACCCGAGCTGTACCGTTCGCAACTGGCATCGGCCCGACTCGTTGCGACACCCGGATGTCATGTCACGGCAGCGGCTCTTGCTCTGCACCCGCTGGTCACGGGCGGCCTCGTCGAGCGTTGCGGAATCATCGTCAACAGCATCACCGGGGTCACAGGGGCCGGACGAGCCCTCAAGCACTCGAGCATGTTCTGCACAGTTGACGAAAACGTCGAGCCATACGGACTGCTCGATCACCGTCACACGCCCGAGATCGAACAAGTAGTTGGCGCGGAAGTGCTCTTCACTCCTCATCTTGCGCCCATGAACCGCGGGATCCTGGCGACCTGTTATGCCCGTCCCGGTACGACCACGGCTGTGAGCACCGCAACGCTGATGACGGCGTTGAGAGACGCATATGTGTCAGAACCGTTCGTCGTCGTTCGCGACGAGATGCCCTCGACAAAGGCGACACTCGGTTCCAATGCAGTGCACATCACGGCGCGCTTCGACGATCGCACCGGAACCGTCATCGTCATTGCTGCGCTCGACAACCTCACCAAGGGGGCCAGCGGGGGAGCAGTCCAGGCCGCCAACGTCGCGCTCGGGCTCGAAGAGGCCGCCGGGCTCAGCGCGATCGGTGTGTACCCATGAATGGCTCACAAGCGGCTCAGCCGCGAGAGCAACGGGTGATTGTGGATCTCGGCGTTTCGGCGCCTTCAACGCCTGCGTTGAAGGC
This sequence comes from Actinomycetes bacterium, assembly GCA_031413195.1. Taxonomy (GTDB): domain Bacteria; phylum Actinomycetota; class Acidimicrobiia; order Acidimicrobiales; family Ilumatobacteraceae; genus WLMZ01. The sequence continues at coordinate 8,720 of JANOEM010000683.1, read as the reverse complement.
CGATGTCCTCGTCGAGGCGCTGCCCTACATTCGCCGTTTCTCGGGCAGGACGGTCGTCGTCAAGTATGGCGGCAACGCACTTGCCGGTTCGAGCGAAGGTGATGCGTTGGCTCTGTTCGCGAAGGACATCGTGCTGATGCACGCCGTTGGAATGCGTCCCGTGGTCGTTCACGGGGGCGGTCCACAGATCAGCGATCTGATGACGCGTCTCGGCAAGGTCTCCGAGTTTCGCAACGGACTACGGGTCACCGACGCCGAGACCGTGGACATCGCTCGAATGGTGCTGGTCGGCCAAGTCAATCCCCAGATCGTCGCGGCGATCAACGTGCACGGGCCTCTGGCCGTTGGGGTCTCGGGTGCAGACGCCGGATTGATCGTCGCGTCGGCGCGTGATCCCGAACTCGGATTCGTTGGCGACGTCACCGAAGTCAATCCAACGATCGTGAACAGGCTGCTCAACGAGGACCTGATCCCCGTGATCGCGACGATCGGCAGCGATGTATCCGGCCAGGCGTACAACATCAACGCAGATACCGTCGCCGGCGCGATCGCAGAGGCGCTCGGGGCAGAGAAGCTGGTCTACCTCACCGATATCGAGGGTCTCCGGCGGGTCGTCGACGATTCGGCCACCCTGATCCGCCAGACGACGCCGGACGAACTCGATCGACTGATGGCCGACGGAACCATCGCTGGTGGAATGATCCCGAAGGTCGAAAGCTGCGTTCGTGCGGTACGCCGAGGCGTCAGTCGAGCCCATATTCTCGACGGCCGCATCGCTCACGTGCTGCTGCTCGAGCTGTTCACCGATGATGGCATCGGCACCATGGTGCAAACGGCATGAACGCCGGTCCAGCCAACGCCGTGTTCGGCGAACACCATCCGAGCCCGTTCATCCCGGTCTTCGGTGCCCCCGCGATCGCGTTCGAGCGTGGTCTTGGCACGCAACTCTGGGATACCAATGGCAAGAGGTACCTCGATTTTCTCGGCGGGCTCGCGGTCATCGGGCTCGGCCATTGCAACCCGGTGGTGACCAACGCCATTCGCGAACAGGCCTCGAAGCTCGTCCACGTCTCGAACTACTTCGCCAACCCAAAGGCGATCGAAGCGGCAGGTCTGGTCAACGAACTGCTGCGAGAGGCCACTGGCCTCGACGGCTTGACCTTCTTCTGCAACTCGGGCGGAAGCGAACGAGGCGGCCTTGAAATTGTCCCGCAAGTTCGGCGGGCGCGGCCGGCACGTGGTCGTTTCTGCATACGGAAGCTTTCACGGTCGCACGCTCGGTGCTCTCGCCGCAACCGGTCAGCCGGCCAAGCACGAACCCTTCTTCCCGATGCCCGATGGGTTCCGCTATGTACCATTCGGCGACATCGAGGCGCTGGTCGCAGCAGTCGATCCAGCAGTCAGCGCAGTCCTGATCGAGACCATCCAGGGTGAAGGCGGGGTCGTGCCGGCGCCGAGTGGGTACCTGCGAGCGATTCGTGAGTTGTGCGACGAACGTCAGATGTTGATGATGATCGACGAAGTTCAGACCGGCTTTGGCCGAACGGGCGCATGGTTCGGTTTTCAGCACGCTGGAATCGTCCCGGATGTAGTGACGATGGCCAAGGCGATGGGCAACGGGTTTCCGGTCGGGGCAGTCTGGGCTCGGACCGAGATTGCGAACGTGTTCCAGCCCGGGGACCACGGCAGCACCTTCAGCGGTAGCGCCCTCGCCGGAGCCGTCGTCTGCGCGGTGATCGAAGAGATGCGCAGAATCGATGCCCCCGCCCTTGCGGCGCAACAGGGCAGCTACCTTCGCAGCCGCCTGGCGGATGTTCCCGGCGTCGCTTCGGTCCGCGGCCAGGGATTACTTCTGGCCGCTGAGCTGACGGACGGACGAGATGCAAAGTCCGTGTACGACGAGTTGCTGAATCGAGGAGTCGTGAGCAATGCAGTCACAGCGACCGCGCTCCGGTTTGCGCCTCCGCTCACGGTCAGCACCGCCGAGATCGACGAAGTCATCACCGTGTTGACGGACGTGCTCGGATGACGGTCCGGCATCTTCTCGACATCACCGATCTCAGCAAGGACGAGCTGAGCGAGATCATCGCGCTTGGTAGAGCGCCGATAGACAGTCTCGGTCATCCGCTGCACGGGCTCGGCGTCGGCCTCATCTTCGAGAAGCCGTCGAATCGGACCCGCCAGAGCACAGAGATGGCCGTCGTCCAGCTCGGCGGCCACCCGGTCTACACCAGGGGCGAAGAGGTCGGATTCGATACTCGCGAAACGGTCGAGGACATCACCCGGGTGATGGGCGGCTATCACGCGATGCTGGCCGCACGGGTCTTTAGTCACTCGGTGGTGGTGCGGATGGCGAAGGTCAGTCCCGTTCCAGTCGTCAACATGCTCAGTGATCACAGCCACCCACTGCAGGCGCTTGCCGACGTGATGACGATGATCGAGGAGTTCGGCGACATCAGTGGCAGGACTGTCGCCTATGTCGGCGACTTCAATAATGTCGCCCGCTCGCTCGCTCAGGCATGTGTGATGCTGGGCGCTCACATGCGACTCGGATGCCCGATCGGCTTCGACGCTTCCGAGCAGGAGCTTGCCGAGATCGACTGCCTGGGTGGCGGAACGGTGTATCAGTCGAGTGACCCGACAACGGCGGTGACCAGTGCCGACGTCGTGCACACGGACACATGGACATCGATGGGCCAAGAGGTCGAGAAGGATCGACGGATGGAAGTCTTCGGCCGCTATCAGGTCACTGAGGGTTTGATGTCCGCAGCTGCGCCGGGAGCGGTCTTCATGCATTGCCTCCCGGCATATCGCGGATCGGAGGTCGCCGCGGAAGTCATCGACGGATTTCGCTCCCGGGTCATTCGTCAGAGCCACAACCGAATGCACTCGGCTCGCGGCCTCTTTGCATTTTTGCATGGCGTTCGAAGCGGTGCCTCCGGCCCGAACACCGGAACACACCAGGAGGATTCCCGATGACCACCAAAGTCCAGCGTCAGCAGGCGATCTCCCGATTGATCGGGCGCCACCCGGTGACGAGCCAGCCGCAATTGCTCGAGCTGTTGGCGGTCGAAGGGATCGTCGCCACACAGGCGACTGTGTCTCGCGACCTCGAAGATCTCGGGGCAGTGAAGGTTCGCGTACCAGGCGGCGACACGGTGTACGCGATCCCTGAATACGAGCCGAATCGAATCGCCCCGGAGGACCAGCTCCGGCGGGTGATGGGTGAATGGGTCGCCGAGGTGCGTCACGCCCATCACAACGTAGTGATTCGTACGCCGCCCGGGTGCGCCCATGTCGTTGCTTCGGCGCTGGATCGGTCGGGCATCACGGGCGTCCTCGGCACTGTTGCCGGCGACGACACCCTGCTGGTGATCGCCGACGAATCAACCACGGGCGCCAAGTTGGCAGCAAAGCTGCGCGACCTGGCGGGGGTCGACCCGGTGCGTTCATGACCGACACCGGGGCCGACCGCGAGGGCGAGACCGAGCAGACCCTGCCGGAGTTGTTGGGCAATCAGACCCTCTGGCACGGCCGATTCGAGGGTGGACCGTCGGATGAGTTGATGGCGTACACCGAGAGCCTGTCCTTCGACAAGCGGTTGTGGGCAGACGACGTCGAAGGATCGCGAGCCCACGTACTCGGCCTCGCTCGGGCGGGTCTGATCAACGACGCCGAGGGTGTCTCGATTCGGGCTGCGCTCGATGTCGTGGCCCACGAAATGGGATCGAACTCGTTCGTGTTCGTGCCGAGCGACGAAGACATTCATACGGCCATCGAGCGCAGAGTCACAGAAATCGCGGGTCAGGCTGGGGGCAAGTTGCACACCGGGCGGAGCCGGAACGACCAGTCGGCCACCGGTGTCCGGATGTGGCTGAAGCGAGAACTGCGGGTCATCGTCCAACGAATCGTCGCGCTTCAACAGGTGCTCCTCCAGCGCGCAGAAGAAGCGGGGGACACCTATCTTCCCGGGTACACGCACATGCAACGTGCCCAGCCGGTCTTGCTCGCTCATCACCTGTTGGCCCACGGTTGGGCTTTCGGACGTGACATCGATCGGATTCGCGACACGATGGCCAGGATCGATATCTCGCCACTGGGTGCGGGGGCGTTGGCCGGTTCGTCGCTTCCGCTCGACCCCTCTTTCACCGCTGCGGCGCTCGGATTCGCGCGGTCGTTCAGCAACTCCCTCGATGCTGTTGGTTCGCGTGATCACATCGCGGAGGCGCTCTTCGACCTCACGATGGTCGCCATCGACATGTCGCGGATCGGCGAGGAATGGGTTCTGTGGACGACTGAGGAGTTCGGCTTTGCGACACTCGATGACGGATACTCCACCGGTTCTTCGATGCTCCCCCAGAAGAAGAATCCGGACATCGCCGAACTCGCACGCGGCAAGGCTGGACGGGTGATCGGCGACTTGACCGGCCTTCTGGCAACGATGAAGGGCCTTCCGCTGAGCTACAACCGTGACTACCAGGAGGACAAGGAACCGTTGTTCGACGCGATGGATCAGGTGCGGCTCGGGCTCGGAGCCCTGACCGGGATGATCGCGACAGCCACCTTCCGGGCCGACCGGATGCGGAGTGCCGCCGACAGTGAGAGCGGGTCGGCTACCGATTTGGCCGAATGGCTCGTTGTTGGCGGTATGCCCTTCCGTGAAGCGCACTCGGTCGTCGGAACCCTGGTACGAGCGGCCCTCGCTGGAAACGTCTCGCTCCGGCAACTCGTCGAGGCGGACCCGCGCCTCGGTCCAGAAGCGGCGATGCTGGTCGGGGAAGGCGTGTCCGTGACTCGAAGGACGACTGCTGGGGGTGCAGGACCGTTGCCCGTAGCGGACCAAATGGTCCAGTTCCGAGACGCGTTGGCGCAGTGGTCTGCGTGGGTGGTCGCGTCGAAATCGTAGCGACGGGCTGCGCCGTCGTGGCGCTGGAGTCGAGTCGTACTAGACCCGGCGACCGAGGAACGAGAGGAACTCGGCCTGCAGATCAGCCCCTTCCGGCGGGTCGACCTTGGCGTCGAAAAAACCAGGTTGGCGAATCATCGCGTCCATCGGCTTGAGGCCCGAGAACGCGCCTTCGACTGCGTCGTGATCGAGTCGCTCGTCACCGCCGACAGCCCGGGCGAGATCCCAGGTGTGGACGAGGACGTCTGTGCAGACCAGACGCCCGATCAGTTGCTCGGCAGGCATCGGGCCGAACGGCCCCGGTACCGATTGGCTGAGATCCCCCGTGGTGACCCCTGCCAGGAATTGGTCACGCGTTGTGTTCCATACCTCGATGATGTCGTCGTCGGCGCTGATTGCCGTGGGCTCCGTGCCGGTGAGAGCCCCGCCGAGTCCGCCGAGATTGCCGGCGACGTGAACGACGATGTCGCGGGCCGTCCAGTCGGCGCATGGTGACGAATTGGTCCATGAGGCCTTGTCTGTTGCCTGTACTCGGGCGTCGAAACTCTGGACAAGTCCTGTTACTCGTTGGATGATTTCTTCGCTCATCAACCAAGCGTAGACCAATCATGGTCGGCCGGCGTCAGGCGCCGCGGCGATGATCAGTGCTGGGCGACCCACGAGATGTTTCGGCCGTGATACCCCACGTTTGCGAGCAGCTCGTCGGATCCGGGTGGGAACGACATCAGGCGCAGTTCGGCGTGAACCCGATTCGCGGGCTCGAACCGCATCCAGAACAGCGGAGCGTCGGCCGTAGCGAGTTCGCCGGCGCGATGTATTGCGTCGCGAGCGCGCTGGCGCGTTGTCCGCGAGAGGTACTGCCACACGATCGAATGGAAGACGACCGTAGCGGTAGCGGTAGAAGGGCCATTGGCGAGCTGCTCCGCCAGCCAGTCGCCTGCATCAGCGCGGTCCACGGTCATCGTGTCTTTCTCGGCGATGCTGATCGCGGAGCGAAGTCGATCGACCCGGCCGGCCTGATCCGGCCAGACAAACGAAAGTGCCACCAGCCGGCCGTCGCGCGAATGAACATCGATCGGATCGATGTCGCTGGCGCGTCGCCGGATGACCACCGTCGGTTTTCCGATAACGGGCTTGTCATCGATCCACCAATGCTCGTCGAAGGCAAGGGCGCTGTGTTTGTCACCCATCGTCCCAACCCCGGTGTCGTAGGAATAGCTGTCCCAAGAGGAGAGCAACCCGGCGGAGCTGCCGATCTCCAGCTGGTCGACCGGGAAGCCGTGCCGGCGGGTGATGTAAGAAAATCCCGTCGCCAGGGCCGCTGCACGTCCGACTTCGTTTGTCTGCACGTTTCGACGTACTCCAGCGTGGAACTCCTCGCGATGCTCCGCAACGGTCGACAAGAAGTCGGCGACGACTTGGTCTGAGCCATCCCAGGCACCGCCGCACGACGCAAAGTGCTGCGCAAGATTCGGCGCTGCCCCGGAGAGTGCCAGTCGATGAGCCGTTGCCAGGTAGCGAAGTGGCAACGCATCGTGTTGTGGCCGCTCGCTGACGCCGTCGAGCACCACGGCGGTCAATCCTGCGCGGTCGAAGTCGTGGGCCAACCCGACCAGCAGCGCGCCATAGAGCGGTGATCCGTTCGCCGCGCAGGACCAGCGCTGTGCATCCAGCGACTCGCGTACGGACATCGGAGGTGTCACAGGGCCAACCGTAGCGTGGCCCTGGTGACCAGATCACCACGTGAGTCGGGCGAATTGTTCGGCAAATCGTTGGCTCAGCTGGCAACATGGTCGCTCGTATGGATCTTCTCACCGATCTCGTTAGTCGTGGCCTGATCCACGACGCCACCGATCGGGCGGCCTTGGCTGCTCGCCTCGCCGAAGGATCGATCGGGCTGTACATCGGATTCGACCCAACGGCAGACTCCCTTCACGTCGGACACCTGGTGGGGCAGCTCTACATGCGTCGTTTCCAACTGGCGGGTCATCGGCCCTTTCCGCTTGCCGGCGGCGCGACCGGAATGGTCGGTGACCCTGGTGGGCGGAGCGAGGAACGGAACCTGCTCGACATCGAAACCCTGCGGTACAACGTCGAGAAGATCAAGATCCAGCTGTCGAGCCTGCTCGACTTCGAGCCAGGTCCGTATCAGGCCACGCTCGTCAACAACGCAGATTGGACAACGGAGCTCACGCTTCTCGACTTCCTTCGCGATGTCGGAAAGTACGCCACCGTCAATCAGATGATGGCGAAGGACTCGGTACGCAGCCGTCTCGAGACCGACAACGGGATCTCCTTTACCGAGTTCAGCTATGCGTTGCTCCAGGCCAACGACTTCAGGCACCTGTACGAACACCACGGCGTCGAGCTCCAGGCCGGCGCTTCCGATCAGTGGGGCAACATCGTGGCCGGTGTCGACCTCATCCGGCGCAGATTGTCCCGTCAGGCGTTCGCGCTGACGCATCCCTTGATGACCAAGGCTGACGGCACAAAGTTCGGCAAGTCAGTAGCTGGTGCGGTCTGGCTCGATCCGGAGAGGACATCGCCGTACCAGTTCTCGCAGTTCTGGATGCAATGCGACGACCAGATGGTTGGTGCCTACCTTCGAATGCTCTCGCTTCGCACACTCGCAGACCTCGATGAGTTGATGACCGAACACGAGGCGTCGCCGGACAAGCGCGTCGCCCAGCGTGCGCTGAGCGACGAGCTCACCGTGTTGGTGCATGGAGTCGAGGCAGCAGCCGCTGCGGCCGAGGCGTCGAGGGTGCTCTTCGGGGGAGACCCGATGAGTGCCTCGCTGGAAGCGCTCGTTGCACTCAGCCGAGAGGTTCCGTCATCAGTTGTTCCCGGGGGTGCGCTCGAGGACACGTTGTCGATTCTCGTTCAGGCCGGACTCGCCACCTCGAACGGCGATGCCCGCAGGACTCTCCGACAGGGTGGATACCGCGGAAACGGCGTGGTCCTGAACGAGGACTCCCTGCTCAACGAGCTCGATCTGATCCACGGGCGGTACCTCCTGCTGCGTAAAGGGAAGGCCAATCACCATCTCGTCGAGATTTCTTGACGAACGGGTTGCGTCACTGACCGGCGGTGGATAGTATTTCCACTCGCTTCGGGCGGCCGAAAAGCCCCCGAAAGCGACACCAACGCCAGACCGAAACGCTCCTTGAGCGCTCGACTGCCGAGTGTCGCAGAGCTACGGCTCCTTGAAAACGGAAGAGAAGACTGAACGATAGTGCGGGCAGCACATCGCTTTTTGCGATGGAGCTGCTTGTCAATTCCGGTCGGCGAACGACTTCTGTTGTCGTCGACCAACATGATTACAAGAAGAGCAGGACCCAACGCTAGGCACTGAGCTATTCCCTCAGATGCGTTGGAGCTCTCAAAAAATGAACGACGCTCGAGCAATCGAGCAAGTTCTTGTCGGAGAGTTTGATCCTGGCTCAGGACGAACGCTGGCGGCGTGCTTAACACATGCAAGTCGAACGAGATCCAAGGGTTAGCAATAACCTGGAAGATCTAGTGGCGAACGGGTGAGTAACACGTGAGGAACCTACCCCGGACTCAGGGATAACAGACGGAAACATCTGCTAATACCTGATGCCGTCGGAGCATCACATGGTGCACTGACGAAAGAATCTCGGTTCGGGAGGGCCTCGCGGCCTATCAGCTAGTTGGTGGGGTAACGGCCTACCAAGGCATCGACGGGTAGCTGGTCTGAGAGGATGATCAGCCACACTGGGACTGAGACACGGCCCAGACTCCTACGGGAGGCAGCAGTGGGGAATCTTGCGCAATGGGCGAAAGCCTGACG
>JANOEM010000682.1:0-6732 GCA_031413195.1 Actinomycetes bacterium | reverse complement strand
GCAGTCGAGCGACAATCGCTTGTCGCTCGACTGGCCCCACCGCATCCAACAGGATCGAACGAACCTGCTTCGTCTGTCCTGATACCCCCGTACCCATGCATCGGGACTGTAGCCCGCCCGGATGACGCCGATTTCCCGAGGAAGTCCCGTCAGGCGATTCGAACCATCTGGGACGTGTGCCCAGAGCCCGGAATGAAGGTCTCCTTCGTTGCGGCCATACGACCCAGATACGAGGTGTCGGCGTCCATCTTGGCTTGTCCGGCATCAACGGCGGCGGCGTCGGCCTGGATTCCGATCCAGGTGATCTTGCCCATCTGCCCGAACATATCGGTGAACACAAATACGGGCGATCCGGTGACGGACTCGACGTGCTGGGCGATCTCGACGCTCCAACCAATGGCGTCGCCCATCCTGTCGACTGCGGCGGTCGCCGTGGTGACGGTGGCGATCGCGCCGGGCTCCGCGGCGTCACCTGGGGTGCCGTAGATGAGGTTGCGCAACAGATCTTCGCCGGGCGTGTCGACCCAGTCCGCCGCCTTCTCGATGAGGTCGAAGTACGCGTCGTCGCCCGCCATCGCGGCAAACTCGGCGGCGAGTTGCGTCTGGGATTCGACGCCCATGCTCCACCCAACCGTTCCGACCGGGTACCCAAAGCTTGCGGACCAGCAACTCAGCGGCGCAGTCGTCTTCGAATTGACGTAAGCGGTAATCTCCATCGCCCAGGGCATGGTGACCCGGGGGTTTCCTGTCAGCGTGAGGACTCTTGAAAACAGCAGCATGGCTTTCTCCTTTTTCGTGGCTTGACACCAACGTGCCGCAATCCACGGCGTCAGTCCGTCGCAGCCACGACGTTATGAGAGTGACGTACGTCACAATTCCTCGCGAAGGGGTCGCGTCAGACCGGCTTGCCCTCGAAGTCGTCGATCAGCGAGACCTTGACGCTGTCCGCGGTGTGCAGGTTCAACCGGAACTCGGCCAACTTCTGGCGGTAGTAGGCGTCGCGCAGATCGCCCTCGCGCCGTGCGTTGAACGTCGGGTACATCGCCCTGCGGTCAATGGCCGATGTGTTCGCCCCGCTGCGGTGCGGCGTCAGCGAGTGGAACCAGAGCACATCGCCGGCATCGAGCGGAACCGGATTCCAGGTCATCCGCTGCACGTCGACATCCTGGATGCAACCCTTGTCGTTCATCGGCAACATCGCGTGGTGCTGCCCATCCACGACTTCGAGGCACCCGTTGTCGATCGCCGAGGCATCGACAGCGATCATGCATGAGACGTGCGTCTCGACGAAGCGGTACGCCGGCGCGTCCTGATGTGGTGCATAACCGGCACCACCGGCGAGCTTGTAATTGATCTTCTCCTTGTACAGCACGGCTTCCTCCCCGAGCAGCGCACTGGCCGTGTCGATGATCACCCCGCTGGTGAGAAGTTGCCGGAGGGCGGTGTGGAAGGGGATGAAGTTCTCCGTTCGACACAACCGCGGACCTCCGTCGGTGCGTTCGCGGTAGTGGAGCCAATCGCCGTTGCCCGACCATTGTTGGACCTCAGTGACCCACGTGTTGATGTCCCGCGCTGCATCGGCCGAGAACGGCTTGGTCAGTACCCAACCGAGTCGACGGAAGTGATCCACGTCGTCGTCGGCAGGCATGGCTGCGTCGATCTGCACGGCCACGAGCGTAACGCTGCCGAGTCGGCGACTCTTCTCGTGCAGCCCGACATCGGAATCCCACCGATGATCGGTGTCGTCCGCGGCAGGCCACGCCGTCAGAGGATCGACACGAACTTCATCTCGACGTTGCGCGACGCCGGCATCGAGGCCGTGTCGATCGACGCAACGACACTGAGCCACGCCGAAGTCAACAACCGCATCGGCGCACCCGGTGACAACGTGATGGCCGAGCAGCTGATGGACTTCCTGACGGGCTGCTTTGAACAGGGCTGCGTCACAAAGGCCTGCCGCAGAGCCCGAATCCGCACAGCGAAAGACTCAGCGCAACTCGTACATCTCGTAGAGGATTCCGCCATCAGCCGTGAAGGCGCCCTTGGCCACCGCTTGGATGCGGGTCAGCCATTGATACCGGTCGTCGCCGGTCTGGAACAGCGGCGTCGCGTAGACGGTCATCGTGTCGAGCAACAGCCGGCCGCTGTAGGTGGCGTGGATGATCGCTCCGTCGTCGGTCTCGATCGTGATCTTCACGTCGAGCGTGCCGTATCCGGCTGGCGAGATTTGCAACCAGTCGGCGGCAGCGCGACCCTTCAGTGATGCGTTGAGTCGCTCACCCTCGAAACGGGCGGCAGTCACCTCGCCGACGATGAGCGACGACGAGACGACAATGGTCTCGGCCAGAGAGACGGTGGCCGTGCAGAGCGGGATCAGTTCGAGGGTCATCGGCGAACGATATCTCAGGCGCGCCTGTCAACTTGACGGGATCGGGGGCAGTGCATCGATTGCATCGGTGAAGGTCCGGACCCAGACACTCTGCAACTGGGCGAGGTACGACGAATCCTCCCCGAGTCGAACCTCAGTCAGGTCGAGCGAACCGTTGCGGTAGACGGCAATGTCGTACGGCGGGCCGACCGACAGGTTGGCATGGGCGGTGCTGAGCATCGAGCTCAGGCCAACCTTGACCCCACCCTCGAGCCCAACCCTGGCACGCACGGCCAGTTCGAGCATGAACTTGCCGTACTTGGTCTCACCGATCTGCAAGAACGGGCGCTCGTCGGACGCGCGGATGTAGTTGCCCTGCGGGTAGACGAGCATGATGTCGGGCCGTTCGCCTGCGATCTGCCCGCCGAGGATGAACGTCGCGGTCGCATCGGCGCCGATCGTGGCGAGCCCGTCTCGATGCCGCTGGACGACCTCCTGGCTCAAGCGACCGACGTAGAGCGCTGCCTCGAACAGATGGTCGACGTTTGCCAGGCTCTCATGATCACCGGGTGTCGCCAGGTCCTTGTCGATCCGGTCGAGGACCTCTTGGGTCGTGGCGAGGTTGCCGGCGGATTCGATCACGAAGATCCGATCGGGAGCCGGTCGCAGGACATGCAACTTTCGGTAGGTGCCGATGTTGTCGAGGCCGGCGTTGGTGCGAGTGTCCGCGAGAAAGATCAATCCCTCGTCGAGGCGCAGGGCGAGGCAGTAGGTCACGGGATCTCCAAGGTCGGGCTGTTCCAGGATCTTCGGGGTGTTACGCCCGGAGTGTATGGCCACCTTCGGGCCGGGCGGGTCATCCAGCCGCACAGTCTGACCATCGAGCTGCAGGTCTGAAAGGATGCTTCGGTGAAGGTGATCGACTGGCTCTTCCGTGATCGATCGACCGGCAAGATCACCATCGCCCAATTCCCCAACCCGCCGCTGTGGATCTTCTTCGGTGCCGCGCTGCTGCAGCGCATCGCCGGCGAGACCACCACGATCGGCAAGATCGCCGACTACACGGCCAGTGCTGCGCTTGCGTGGTGGGCGGTCGACGAGATCGTCCGCGGGGTCAACCCGTGGCGTCGAGTTGTCGGTGTCGGCGGTGTGGTGTTCGTGATCATTCGGTTGGTCAGCTCGCTCTGATCATCGACTTTCAACCCGGAGCAGTGACGCGAGTGCTCGCCGGGAGCCCAGGCATGTGATCGCGACTCCGATGCCGAGCACCGCAACGAGGATGCTCAAGAGGAGGATGTCGGTGCCGGAGCGGTCCAGTGCGGCCTGGGCCTGGATAGCGAGATCTTTGGCCAGCGCATCCGCCTGATCCAGTGCGACCGTCACTTCGCTGATGCTCGTACTGACGGTCTTCAACTGCTCGGCGACGAGCTCCAACGAAGGGATCGCCGCTTCGAGCTCATCGGCCGTGCCGTTCAGCTGTTCGCCGAGGGTACGCAGCTGCAATGGCACCGGCTCGAGGCCGTCGGACAAGGCCTGCAGGTCTTCGGCGAGGGATTGGCTGTTCCCGGGAATGAACCGCTCGATCGCGCTGACGAAGTTTGCCATTCCGCTGGCGATGTTCGCCGTGCCCTCCACACCATCGGCGATGTTCGCCCCCAACGCGGTGCCGACGTCGTCGACCGCCGATGCTGCCAGGCCGACCAGCTCGATCGAGTCGTCGAGCGCAGTTGCAGCACTCGCCGCAAGCGCGGCCACATCGTCGGCGAGCTGCGCTGCCGACGCCGTGCCGAGTGCCGCGACATCTGCGCCGTCGCGGGTGACGGTGAGCCCCTTGCGGTAGGTATCACCCAGCCGTTGCACCAGGACCAACCCCAGGATCGTGCCGACCATGGCGAGCACGGCGAGGATCAGCAGGGCACGCCGGGCGACCGCGATTCCGCCCGAGGCCCGATCGGTTGCTCCGGTTGTCACTGCTTCATTTGTCATCGACACCAATCTTGTCTCATCCGGACGGACCAACCTGAGATACTGATGTCCGGGGTGAAGTGAAACAGATGAGATCGAATCGGAGAGCGGGTGTTGCCTTCGGTCTTGCGGCCCTTGCCGGGGGATCGATGGTCGGGTGCGACAACTCGACTGCCAACGAAACGCAAACGCGTTCGACGGGGGCCGAGCTCGACATCGACTCGACGTGGCAGTGGCAACTGCAGGGCACCCTGAACACCGACTACGACGCCGACATGTACGACATCGACCTCTTCGACAGCCCGGACGAATCGATCGAGTCCCTCCAAGATGATGGTCGAATCGTGATCTGCTACTTCTCGGCGGGTTCCTTCGAAGACTTCCGGCCCGATTCCGATGACTTCGATCCGACGGCGATCGGCGCCGTCCTCGACGGGTTCGACGGTGAGAACTGGCTCGACGTGCGACACGAGTCGGTGCGTACCGTTGTGCAGGCAAGACTCGATCTGGCGGTCGACAAGGGCTGCGACGGAGTCGAGCCGGACAACGTCGACGGATACGCAAACGAATCCGGGTTCGACCTGACGCCTGACGATCAGCTCGACTTCAATCGCTTCCTGGCGCGCGAGGCCGGCAGCCGAGGTCTGCTCGTTGGCTTGAAGAACGACCTCGACCAGATCCCAGACCTCGTTGACGATTTCGACTTCGCGGTCAACGAGCAGTGTTTCGAGTTCGACGAGTGCGACGCAGTCCAGCCGTTCCTCGACGCGGACAAGCCGGTGTTCAACGCAGAGTACGAGTCATCGTTGCGAGACGACCACGACGATGTGTGCGAGGATGCCCGCGACCGAGGGATTCGAACACTGATCCTGCCGATCGATCTCGACGACAGCTTCCGCATCTCCTGCGATCCGTGACGCGACGCCCCGGGCAACTCGACCTGATCTGACCTCGCGTCGCCAGCGTCTGGGCTGCGCGCGATTTACCACATGCGATGTGGGAAATCGCGCCCCGTAATCGGTCTGAGCGCGATTTGCCACATGTGATGTGGACAATGGCGTCCGACCGTCACAACTCCTGGTCGGCCGACGTCGAGATTGGTGGAGGTCCACCAACATGAACTCGAACACCATGAACTCGAACACCGTGAACTCGAACACCGTGAACTCGAACACGGGTAACTCTCGAAACCCAGACCGCACTGCCATCCCTGACGAAACGGACGTCGTGGTGGTTGGCGCTGGAATCGCGGGGCTCTGCGCGGGCCTCGCCGCCGCTGAACGCGGGGCACGCGTCGTCGTGATCGATGCCCACGAACCCGGCGGACGAGCCGCAACGGCTGAACGCGACGGATTTCGACTGAACGTCGGGCCGCACGCGCTGTATCGCGGCGGACACTTGAGCGCCACTCTCGCGGCTCATGGCATCAACCCGCCCGGCGGTGTCGTCGCAGGCAAGGAGGTCGGCGTGGCACTCGACGGCGAGATCCGGCGAGTCACCCTGGGCCCACTCGGGGTAATGCGAAACCCGGTCCTGAGACCGGGTAGCAGAGTTCGGATGGCCGCCTTCTTCGCCCGGCTGCGGCGGCTGAACGCGGATGGCCTCACCGGTCGATCCGTGAGCGACTGGCTCGGCGAGGAGCCGGACGATCTGCGCCAGTTCGTCGAGATGTTCGTTCGGCTGAGTTCATACACCCACGCCCCTGAACAGTTCGACGCGGGAGCTGCGGCCGGTCAACTTCAGCTTGCCCTGAAGGGCGTCCGCTACCTCGACGGCGGTTGGATTCGTCTGATCGATGCTCTGCGACACGCAACCGAGGCGGCCGGCGCGACGGTGATCAGTCGTGCCGCTGCCGACGCAATCACGATCGACGGCGCGAGCGTCGTGGTCCGCGTCGGCAATCATGCCGTGCGCGCCCGCGCGGTCGTAGTGGCGAGCGGGGGGCCCGATGTCGCCGCTCGGCTCACCGGTCGTGCCGTCGCGAACCGGGACAGCCTCACCGATGCGATCACAGCGAACTGTCTCGACCTCGGCCTGCGTTGCGTTCGGCCCATCGTCGTTCTCGGCATGGATCAGCCCCTGTACATGTCGTCGCACGCGCCGCTGGCCGATCTTGCCCCGAAGGGCTGCGGCCTGATCAGCCTGCTTCGCTACCTGAGTCCGGGCGAACTTCCGGGCGACCCCACGTCGTCGCGCAACATGCTGCGCGACTTGGCGCGATCTGCCGGAGTCGCCGACGGTGACGTGTCGTTCGAACGGCCGCTGCATCGGATGGTGGTCGCCCATGGAGCGCCAACTGCCGGTGGCGGCGGGATGCAGGGACGACCCAAGATCGACGCGCTCGCCCTGCCGGGAGTGTTCATCGCCGGCGACTGGGTGGGGCCGACGGGACTCCTCGC
>JANOEM010000681.1:0-4454 GCA_031413195.1 Actinomycetes bacterium | reverse complement strand
TGGTCCAACAGCGACGCGTCGAGATACATCCGGTACTGGTCGATGCTGCCTCCGGCGTGACCGTCTGCCGAGATGATCGTGTATCTACTCGCACTCATCGCGACTCCCCTTCAACTTGCTGCACCGCTTCGAGTATCTTAGTCTTGACTCAGTCAACATAGGTAGTCAAGTCGGAAAGGTGTTCACGTGAAGCTTCCTCCCGCAGGTGCCGTCCATGACGAGCGCGAGATCGATGCAGTTCTGTCCGTGCTCCGCGGTGGTGGTCAGCTCGACATCGGCCCGGCCGTCGCCGAGTTCGAGGAGCGGGTTGCAGTGCTCTTGGCCAAGCAGCACGGGGTGATGGTGAACTCCGGTTCTTCGGCGCTGCGACTCGCCATCGATCTGCTCCATCTGAACCCGGGCGACGAAATCATCACGTCACCGCTGACGTTCTCGACGGATGTCGCCCCGATGGTCCAATCCGGGATCATCCCCGTCTTCGTCGATGTCGATCCGGCGACCTATCAGATCGATGTCGCAAAGATCGACGACATGATCGGTCCACGCACCAGGGCGATCCTCGTTCCCAACCTGTGCGGCAACGTGCCCGACTGGGATGTGATCCGCACCATCGCGGATGAGCACGGGCTGAAGGTGGTCGAGGACTCCTGCGACGTGCTCGACTCGTACCTCCACGGCACGCGCACGGGAACACGCAGCGACATCACCGTCACCAGCTTCGCCCGATCGCACGCGATGACCGCCGGCGGCAACGGTGGCATGGTCGGCATCGATGACCTCGATCTCCTCGACCAGTGCGTGTCGCAGCGTCGGTGGGGCCGACGCAGCGAGTCGTACCTGTTCGGATCGCGTAAAGGCCAGGCCGACCGGTTCAGCTCCCTCGCCGACGGTACGCCGTACGATCTCGTCTTCGTCTTCGACACCATCGGCTACAACTTCGAGCCATCCGAGATCGGAGCCGCTTACGGCCTCGTGCAACTCGAGAAGCTGCCACTCTTCAACCAAAAGCGGCGCGACAACTGGCATCGCCTCGACGACTTCTTCGGAGCATTCGACGGCATCGGACGATCCGTCACCACACCCGGCGCGGACACGACATGGATGCGCTCGTGCTTCACCATCGACGAAGGCGCCGGCTTCGATCGCACCCAGGCCCAGGAGTTCCTCGAGGCGCGCGGCGTTGCGACCCGAATGGTCTGGACGGGCAACATCCTGCGCCAGCCGGGATTCTGCGCGATTCCACATCGCGCCCCAGACGACGGACTCCCCCAGTGTGACTATTTGATGGACCATGCGCTCTCGCTGCCGATCCACCACGGCATGAACGCCGATCACATGGGATTCATCTGCGAACAACTCGACGCACTGCGCGGCTCTGTCTGACACCTTGCCCCCGCTCGGTTGATGCTTCGCGTTGGGGAATCGCAGCTCCGTGGAGACGCGCCGACTGCATATGATGAGCACAACCCACAGCATTTCTGACTGCTCGGCTGGTCATGGTCGTGCCGGTCAGCCGAAGAGGTTTGCGAACGGCCTGCGGCCGTGGGCGACCAAGAAGTCGGCGATCAGCCCGCGACAGACAGGGACGCGGGGGTCGTCGATCGTCGAGCACCTTCTGCTTGGTCGGTTCAAGCACACAGTCGAGGCGGCGCAGCACAGTGAGCGGCAGGATCACCTTGCCGTACTCGGACTGCTTGTAGTCACCGCGAAGCAGATCAGCCACAGACCAGATGAATGCCGCATGATTCCGGATGATCTCGTTCTTGCCGACCGTCAACGTTGACTCCCTGATTGTTGCTGTCTCTCATCGTGACACGCCGGGACGGACAGACGGTCGACCTGGCTCGATGTCTGTTCGGCCCACAATCGGTGCTTGAGGGTCGTCAGTCGAGTTGGAGAACGAGTCGCAACGCGTCATCGATCACCGCAAGTTCATCGTGGGTCAGTCGTCCCACGAACTCTCCCAGTCGCTCAAGTGCGACGGCCGAGGTCTGTTCGATCAAGACCTGGGTCTGCTCGTCGCCGAGGGTGACTGTTGGACGGAAGATCCGCGACGATGACGATGTCGACGTTGGGGCTACGAGCACCGTCGACAGCAGCAGGTCATCGGATTGGAGGATGATGGCGTATCGCGGTCCTTGTTGCTCATGACCGCGTGCCGACCGAGGTGAGCGAAGTCGGTGGACGTCACCACGCACGCATTTCGTCCATCTCCGCGAGAACGCGTCGACTCTCGGCGAGATCGGCGTCGTCGTTCATCAGCTCGAGGGACTCGGCGCGCATCTTCTCGCGGCGGCGGAGCCGTACGGCGTCGACGAGTGCCTGGCGGATTGCGTCAGAGGTCGTCGATCCGTCAGCGGTGAGTTCAGCGAGTGCTCGTTCGGAACGTTCGTCGGTACGGAAGTTGAGGACTGCGATACGACAAGAGTACAACAGATTGTAAGACGCGACAACGACAGCCGACACGGAGCTGCCTCGCGGCCGAGCAACGCGAGCATTCGCCGACCGTCGCGTTCAGCACATAGTGATAGCATTGTCGTATGGCGTCTACCCGCACCACCTTTACGCTCGACGATCAGTTGGCAGAGCGCGCCCGCCAACTCGACATCAACATCTCCGCCGCTGCCCGCGACGGAGTTGAGGCCGCCGTCCGCGCGGCGATGATCAAGGCCGACCGGGCCGCCTACGAACGGCACCCCGAGCGCCCCGACCCGTTCTGGAGCGACGCCGAGGCGTGGAGCGAGCCGTGATCCGCTCCGAGATCTGGTTGGCGCAAGTCGGACGCAAGACACGACCGGTACTGATCCTCACCCGTACAGAGGTGATCGACGTGCGCCAACTCGTCACCGTTGCCGAGATCACTACGCACGCCCGGGGACTCGCCAGCGAGGTCGCCTTCGACCATGTCGAGGCGGGGCTCGACCAGCCGTCAACCATCAATTGCGACGGGCTGCACACCATCGGCCAAACCACGCTCGTCCGCCGGATCGGCAACGTGAGCGACATCACGATGAGCAATGTCTGCCGTGCAGTCAGCTACGCCCTTGGTTGCTGAGCTCCGATCCGCTGACCGCGGCGACATCGAACCACTTCGAGACTTCGCCAAACGGTAACCGTCGCACGTCGCGCCGTTACGTGAGTCCGAGCAGGTTGCGGAGGCGGCCGGCATCGAAGCCGTTGGCGCCGGCGACGTTCATGTCGGCGAGTTCGCGCAACAGAGACACCAGATCCTCGCGGCGGGTCGGGTCGTCGACGGCCTCGCGTGGTGTGAGTCCGCCAAGCGCCGGAATGGATTCGTCCAACCAGGCCAACTCCCGCTTGCGCAGGTAGTCCTGCAAGACGCCGGCCATTTCGCCGGCCACGTCGTCGGGAACATCGTCGGGGTCGTGGTCGAAGACATCGTCGTCGACTTGCCGCTCACGAACGGCATCACGAGCGTTGCGTCGCTCGTCGACAACAAGGTCGGCATCGGGCACCAACTCGAGGAGTGTGTCGAGGAACCGTTCCATGCGTTCCTCCGACATCGTGTCGACGAGCACCCGGTCGTCCTCCAATCGAACGGTGCCCCGGCTGATCCGATCGCCGTTCGGCAGCTCCCACATCTCGGTCCACACATCCGGCGAGTCGGCAACGTAGACCTCGCCGAACGTCGTCGCCAAGTGGTCGTGGGCGATGTCAGTCGTGAGTTCTGCATGGCAGAACACGAGAGGCTCGCCTTCTCTGGTGGTCATCGTGGGGAAAGCGATGGCGTCTCCGTACCACGACGCGAGTTCGTCGGCATCGGGATACATCGCCACGAGCTCGAGCGCTGACTCGCGCAGTCGCAGGGGCACTTTGAGCGGGCTGCCCCACAGATGGATCTCGTCCCCCACGCCGACAACACGGCTGATGACAAGCTCGCCGACCTGCGCCTCTTGCGATGCGGTGCGCTCGACCACCTGGATCGTCTCAGCGGTTGCGGTGTCGCGCAGCACGAGTCCGCGGCCACGGTCCACTTCGACCACTTCCCACAACACTCGCGGGGTATCGAGCACGGCTTCCACAAGCTCGCGTTCGTCGGCTGGGAGGAGGCTGCCGCGCTGGTCCAGGTAGTCCTCGGCGATGCCGCCGTCATAGAGCACGAAGTCGACGATCACCATGTTGTCAACGAGTGATTGGATTTGCTCGATCAGGTTCGGATCGTCGGGGTCGCATGCGGACATGGCGGTGCCGACAAGCCTGCTGCGACGATGCTGCGCGCTGGCGAACTGACCGAGCTTGAGGCGCAACAGCCGTGTCCTTGTCGCGAGCGGGATCTTCGGCTCGCGAGAGCAGCAAGCCTTGAACTTGCGGCTAGATCCACATGGGCACGAATCGTTACGGCCGACGGAACGCCACGGCGACTCGAACTCGCGACGAACGTCCTCCAGAAATCCGATCGTTCCCTCGTCGGCCACCAGGCCGGGATGCCGGAG
>JANOEM010000680.1:0-11767 GCA_031413195.1 Actinomycetes bacterium | reverse complement strand
AGCATCGAGTGGCGCGTATCCGCTGCTGGTGCCGGGCCGACGGTGATCGCCAGTTCGACGACGACCAACCGGCCGTTGTTGCTGCTGGCGCTCGTGATGCTGGTTGTGGTGAATGTGGCGGTCCTGTGCATGCGATGGGTGGTGCGCCGCCGAATCGCTCGCGAAGCATTGCGAGCCGAAACGGTTGCGTCGGCCGCCATGATCGACGCGGCCTCATTCGATGCCGGCGAGACCAGTCGTGCACCCGACAAGGACCTCGTGATGTCCTCGACCACCTCGTGACGACTGTGTAATGGGCGGCCTCAAGAACTGAGTAGCTTTCTGCCCAGACAACAGGCACTGGGGGACACGAATGAGTCACGACACGCACGATGCAACCTGGTCAGCGCCCGGGCCGGGACCTTGGATGCAGGATCGCGCCCACTTGCCCGTCGCAGTCACGCCGCTGCTCCAAGAGGCCTACCCATCCGGATTCTCGAAGGGCTTTCGGGAGGCTTTCGAACCCTGGGGAGTGCTCCTCGACACATTACGCCTCGAATACGTCAATGGCTTCCCGTACGTGCAGCCGCAGCCGTTCGACGCGCCAGGTGCGGATGGTCCGAAGTCCCACGAATACATCGGCGCCGAGATCGGCCGCAGGACAGCGTTGGCCGAATCGGCCTTCGAGCAGCGGATCTGGCGAGAGGCCATTCGCTTCTGGGACGAGGAACGGAAGCCGGCAGCGATCGTGAAGCATCAGGAGTTGGCCGGTGTCGACCTGGGAGCACTCGACACCGAGGGTCTCCGCAGCCATCTCCATCGTTGTGTCGAGCATCTCGGCGAGATGTGGTATCAACATCACCGCTTCAACGCAATGGCGATGATCCCGGTCGGCGATTTCATCCTGCGCGCCGTCGAGTGGACGGGACAGAACCCGGTTCCCATGTTCGCCGTGTTCGACGGTTGGTCCCCGGTATCCGGGATCGTTCCGCCAGAGCTGATTCCCGCGATCGAGATCCTGCGTGTCGATGAAGAGGCGCGAGCACTCCTCGACGGCGACTCGCCGGCTGCGGATCGAATGGGCGAACTGCGCCGACGGATTCCTGCCGTCGACGAATACCTGCGTGTGGCCAGTTACAGGCTGGCTGCCGGATTCGACCTCACCAATCCCACCATCGGTGAACGGCCGGACATCGTGCTCGACCGAATCCGTGCCTGCCTCGACCACGATCGGGATGCCGCCCTGCGTCGAGCTGCCACGGTCGCGCAGGAACTGCGCGAAACAGTGCCGGAGGCGTTCCGGAAGGCGTTCGACGAACTGCTCGCCGAGGCCCGTTTCGTCTACCGCCTTCGTGATGAGCGCGGGCTCTACAGCGACTCCGCCGCGGTTGGACTGCTGCGGTTGGGGTTGATCGAGCTCGGGCGTCGATTGTTCGAGGCGGGCCGGATCTCGTTCATGTATGACACGCTCGACCTTCGTACCTCTGAGATCGATTCCCTCCTCGATGGCTCGCCCTCACCGACCGCCGATGAGTTGTCGGCGAGAGTGGCGACCCGCAAGCAAGCGAGCGCAGCGGGAGCACCGCCGGCGCTCGGCCCGCACCCGCCCGTTCCGCCTCCCGTCGACCAACTTCCCCCGCCGCTCGCGCGAGTCATGTCGGCGCTCGGGTTCTACCTCGGCGGGATCTTCGGCGAGATCGAAGCTCCGATGGGTGATGACCTGACCATCATCGGCATCGGTGGGAGTGAGGGCGTCTACGAGGGTCCGGCTCGCATCGTCCGCAACTTCGACGACCTGCTCGATCTCCAGGAGGGCGACGTGCTCGTGACGACCGCGACCGGCGAGTCGTTCAACGCGTTTCTGGCTCTGGTCGGCGCAGTCGTCACCGACTACGGGAGCTTCATCTCACACGCCGCGATCATGGCAAGGGAGATGGGCTTCCCGGCCGTTGTCGCAACTATCGACGCCACGACTCGGATCGGCAACGGGATGTTGGTCCGTGTCGACGGTTCCGCAGGAACGGTGACCATTGTCGGAGCGTGAGCTCGTCGTGTCTACGCGCTGTTCAGGGTCTTGACCGTCAGCTGTGCTCGGCGAAGTCGACCGCCCGACGATTGATCTCGCCGAGTTCGACCACACCGACGTCGAGCATCAACGCTTCAAGCGCATCCTGCCATGCCGACCAGTACTCACCGGGGTCGTTCTCGTGGTGATCACGTTCGGCGATACCGGCGATCAGACGGTCGCGGAACTCGGAGTAGTCGATCAGGCCGGCATCACAGGCTGCAATCGTGGTCGCGAACAATCGTCCCTGCCAGGGCTGTTCGAAGCTGAGTTCACCGTTGGAGCGTGGCGGCGCGGCGGGGCCATCGAGATCGAGCCCGCGGTCCCGGTCCCGGTCGAAGTCGGGCGTCATCGGGCAACTCCGATCATCTGGTCGCGGGTCACTCGTGCCGCTAGGGCGTCCTCCCCAAGTCCATCAGTGTCGCCTGGGCGCTCGGGGAGCACGAAGTAGCGCACCTCGGCCGAGGAGTCCCAGACCCGCACGTCGATTTCGTCGGGAAGTACGCAGCCCATCTCGGCCAGCACGACCCGTGGCTCGCGAACTACTCGCGACCGATAAGGCAACGATTTGTACCAGGCGGGCGGCAGCCCGAGCAGGCCCCATGGGTAGCACGAGCA
Source organism: Actinomycetes bacterium (assembly GCA_031413195.1). Classification (GTDB taxonomy): domain Bacteria; phylum Actinomycetota; class Acidimicrobiia; order Acidimicrobiales; family Ilumatobacteraceae; genus WLMZ01. Next base: position 9,105 of record JANOEM010000680.1, on the reverse strand, counting down.
CAACGTGCAGACCACCACGTTGTGCACTCCAGGCGTGTTCTCGACGACGACGAGATGGTCGACCTGGGGACCGCCGAGACCGAGTTCGCCAATGGCGCTCAGGCCATCGTCGAGCAATCGGTTCTTGAAGCCGGGGTCCGCCCAGGCCTTCGCGACCACGCGCGCGCCGAGCATCGGACCGAGGTGGTTCTGGAAGTAGTCGAGGGTTTGGTCGATCGCGGCCGGATCCACCAAACCCCGCTCGATCAGGATCGCCTCCAATGCATCTGCACGCAGCGCTCGAGGATCATCAACGTGGTCGTGGTCGTGGTCGTGGTCGTGGTCGTTCATGCTGGCTCCAGGTAGGGCTCGAACAAATCGATGCTCACCGAATGGTCGCCCTCGCCCCACAGGTCGGTGGCGGCAAACTGCACTGCGTAGACGTACTGGGGATCTTCGCCCCATCCGTGGGCGTTGGTGTCCGGGTAGACGAACGCGGGATGGGTCATCGTGATCGTGCCGTGATGACCACGGACGTACCCGGGCAGGCGGGTATGCCCCACGGGGTGAAGATCGCGCGCCCGGACGGTCTGTCCAACCGAGAATCGCCGCCGTCGTTCGAGCACACGGACGGGGCCACCATCTGGGGACCTGGTCGGCAACCCGGGACTGGCGATCGCTCGGGGTCGAGCATCGGAAGTACCGGCCCGCTGGTCGACCTCGTCACTGTCGATCAGGGCCCTTTCCCGGAGTCGAACCTCCAGCGCTCCCAACCATCTCCCGTAGTAGTCAGCACCGAGATAGAAGGCGGGATCGAGCCGTTCGATGGCGTGACGGAAATCGTCGGTATTGCCCACGATCTCGGCGCATGACGAGAGGGCGAACGCAATGCGTTCCCACGGTGCATGAAAGACCTGTTCGTCTCGAACCATCGGGCCGAACCCGTTCATCCCGCCAATGTCGTGAATGCCGTCCATCGAAGGTGCCCCCTGCGCGGCGAGGCTACTGCACCGGGTGCCGTCGCTCGGTCAGGTCAAGGTGCCGCTGGTCTGGGCCTTCTTGACCGACGCCTTGACGATCGGGATCTCATCCTCGGCTAGGGGCTGCATGTAGTGCTTGCGGGCGAGCGCAGCTTCGATGTACGGAGCGAGCATTGCGTCCTTGCGCCGCTTTCGCTCCGGTTGCTCGGCAGCGAACTCGGGCAGGACTTCTGCTGCGAACAGCTCGAGCGATGCACAGATGTCTTCGTGACGATTGCGGCCGGCCTGTTGGATGAAGATCACTTGATCGACACCGGCATCTCTCATCTGACGGAGGTGGCGCCGGGCATCTGCCGGCGTGCCGATGCAGCTCGCATACGTGTCGTCGCGCTCGGCCGCCGTGGCGATCCGTCGTTCGGTGGCGGCTGGGTCTCGGCGGGCCTGGAACTCGCCCCATAGGTCGGTTCGTCCCGGCCGTACGTCGTGGGCGACGAGCGCGTTGAGCGCATAGCCGAAGAACTCGAACCCTTCCTGACCACGCCGAATCGCTTCGGCTCGATCCTCGTTGAGCGAGAAACCGGTGACGAGAGCGATGTTGGCATTCACGGTGTGGCCGAGCGGAACGCAGTCGTCACTCTTGATGATGTCGTAGTACAACTCGACCCAGGTGTGGGCTTCTTCTGGGTCTACGAAGCTGAACGCCAGCGCTCCGAGCCCGTTCTGGGCAGCAACCTTGATCGTGTCGCGGTTGGTGCACGCGATCCACATCGGTGGGTGCGGCTTCTGGCGCGGCTTGGGCAGCACGTTCCGGCACGGCATCGAGAAGCTGTCGGACGAGTATCCGGGGTAGGGGTCGAGAACCATCATGTTGGCGATCTGTTCGGCCGCTTCGAGCGACATCGACCGCTTCAGTTTGGCCGGGATGTCGAAGCCGTGCAGCTCGAGTCGGGTTGCGCCTTCGCCGATGCCGAAGTCGACCCGACCGTTCGAGATGAGGTCGAGGGTTGCGATGCATTCAGCAGTGCGCGCGGGATGGTTGTAGTTGGGGATGACCTGGCGAATGCCGTGGCCGAGCCGGATCCGCTCGGTCCGTGCTGCTGCTGCCGCGAGGAACACTTCAGGTGACGACGAGTGCGAGTACTCGTCGAGAAAGTGATGTTCGACCTCCCACGCGTAGTCGAAACCGAGCCGATCGGCGAGTTCGACTTGGTCGAGCGCGTCCTTCAGCAGTTGGTACTCGTCGTCGACGCTCCATGGCTTCGGAAGTTGATGCTCGTAGAACACGCCGAATTGCATTCCCGTAGCTCAGCACATCGCGATGCTTCGGAGACTGTCGAACCGCGGTTCTCGAGACACTATTCGGCGGGCGGAGCTGCGGTTCGAAGTCCGTCGAGTTCGTCGGCGACGACGAACAGTTCGTCGATGAGATCGGCTAGGTCGTCGGGTCGGTCGACCTTCATCGTCGGGAGGCCGGCGAGGTCGAGCTCGAAGTCGAACATCGAGGCGACGTCGGACGAGTCGTCTCGGTACATCCACGCGACGAAGCGGTCGGCCAGGTCGTCTCGACCAAGTCGGTGCAGAGCGAGGGCAGTCGACACGGCGCCGCGCCACCGCAACCCATCCAGGTGCTGGTCCTGGTAGCACCGCCACGGGTCGCGTAGCTCGGCCCCGGTGATCTCGACCGGCCCGTTGGCCAGACAACGAGCGGTGATCAGGGACCACGCCACCGCGAGGTCGAGCCACGTGCGGAGCCCGCCGTCGCGTGCGTCAGCGACCTTGCTGTACCAATGCACGGCAGCCTCCCAGTCGTGTCGCTCGGCCGCCACAACACCGCGGAGTTCAGCGAGCTCGCGGGAAGCGCGATCGCTGCGAAGGCCGCTCACGAATTCGGTGAATCGGCTCAATGGATCGTCGATGTGGTCGAGGTGACCACTGTGCGCCAGAGCACGGATCGCGCACCATTCCGCGAAGTAGCGAGTCAGCGGTGGAGCAGAGATCCAATGATCAAGGCTGGCCAGGAACTCCCCGACGTCACCCTCGGCCAATCCACCCGCGATGAAGTCGAGCTGCGGAGGGCGCACGAGCCTGTCGGTGGGAACGGGTACCTGCGCCCTGATGGTCTTCCATCCACGTTCGACTGACTGTTGAATCGATTCCGTCTGCAGAAGGCGTACGTCGTTGTGTTCGAGTTCGTCCAGGACATGCGGCTCGGCGCCGCCGGCCCGTGCGGCATCGTGCAAGCGAAAGACCATTTCGGCCGACTCGTGTTCGGTCACGTAGCTGCCATGGGTCGTGAGGCGTAATCCGTTCTCCCACTCCTGATGGTCGATGCACCAATCCAAGGCGACGAGTGCGTCCGGGAGATACTCGCCGAGTCGTCGCGTCACTTCGAGCTCATCGGGTCCGATCTGACTCAGCCGCAGTGCTCCGATGGTTGCGGCCATGTAGTGGGCATGGTGAGCCCGAGTCGTGTCGGACATCCCCTGGCGTTGCAGGTGCTCGCGCCCGTAGGCGCGCATCGTTTCGAGCATTCGGTACCGGGAGGTGCCATCGGCCCCGGTCGAGCGCTGCAGCAGTGATCTGTCGACCAGGAGTGGCAGCACATCGACCACATCGAACTCGTCGACGTGGTCTCCTCTGGCCACAGAGCAGACAGCGGGCAGATCGAAGGCTGCCGGGAAGACCGAGAGCCGATCGAACACCGCTCGCTCGGCAGCGGTGCACAAGTCGTATGACCAGTCCAGGGTGCCTCGCATCGTCTGGTGGCGTTCCATCCGCGACCGCCGGCCCCCGACCAGCAGTCTGAACCGCTCTTCGAGTTTGGCCACGAGTTCGACCGGGGTCAGCGCTCTCACCCGTGAAGCAGCCAACTCGAGCGCCAACGGCAACCCATCGAGACGCCGACACAATTCGGTCACGGCCTGCACTTGATCGGTATCGATCACCAGATCAGGGGCTTCGTCCCGGGCGCGCGTGAGGAACAAGGACTCCGCGTCCTCCGCCGACAACGGCGGCACCGGAACCAGACGCTCACCGCGAACCATCAACGGCTCCCGGCTGGTCGCCAGCACTGTGACCGTCGGACACCCCGCAACGATGCGCTCAATCGTGTCCGCCGCAGCGGCGAGGACGTGCTCACAGTTGTCGACCACGACCAACATCCGCTTCTGGCGCGCGCTCGCAATCACATCATCGATCACGTCCCGTTCGGGAGGAACCGTCACGCCAAGACCCGAGGCGAACGCAAACGGGACCGTCTCAGCAACCGTGACCATCGCCAACTCCACGATCCAACATCCGTCTGGATACGATCGAGACACGGCAGTGGCTGACTCCACGGCTAGGCGCGTCTTGCCAGTGCCACCAGTGCCAATCAACGTGACCAGGCGATGATCGGCCAGCTCATTGGCCAACGACTCGACCTCACGCGATCGACCGATGAACGTCGACAACTCGACCGGCAAGTTCCCATCCTTGTGCTGCCGTGTGCGCAGAGCCGGAAAGGCCCCTGGTCCGACCTGGAAGATCCGCTCGGGCGTTTCCAATCCCTTCAAGTGATGTTCCCCGAGATCGATCAGCGCATGGTCACGGGTAAGAGCAGCGGTTGCCGACGAGACCAGTACCTGTCCGCCGTGCCCGGCGTCCATCACCCGTGATGCCCGATTCAGGGTCTGGCCGAAGTAGTCGCCGTCGCGCATCTCGGCGTCTCCGGTGTGGAGCCCCATGCGTACAGGCAACCTCAACTCCGCCTGCGCCTGGATCGCTGCGGTGACTGCTGCAGGTGCCGACGTGAACACCGCACACGCTCCATCACCAGTGTGCTTGAACACGATGCCGCCATGGCTCTCGACAACGGAGCGGATCGTGCGATCGTGCGCTGCGAGCGAACCAGACATCGCTCGCTCGTCCTGGTTCCAACGCTCGGTCGACCCTTCGATGTCAGTGAACAAGAATGTCAGAGTGCCGACGCGTTTGTACTCAGGCGTGAGCCAAGCGACGCCCAACCGATGGGCGAGCTTGGTCGAGTCGCTGCGGGCCCGCAGAGCTTCCTCGTCATCGGGGAGCAACTTCGCCAGTTCGCGTTCGGCGAGCGCGACGAACGGCAGTGCACCCATCTCGGTGTTCGCTCGGACGGCTGATCGAAGGTGTTCGATGGCACGACCGGTGTTGCCGGCGGCACCCGCGAGCAGGCCTGCGTAGAGGTGCATCGACCCGTACATCATCGCTCCTGGGGCGAAGCCGGCGACGAGGTGTGCGTAGCGCTCAGCGAAGGGATAGGTGGCCGCGGCTGCGGCCGGATGACTGAACTGACGCATGGTCAAAGCGATGGAGCAGATCGATTCGAGTCGGCCGAGATCGTGTCTGAGCATCAGATCGGGCTCGCGGGCGATGAGATCGAGCAGCGCCGATGGGTCGTCGCGAAGCCACAGCAGTCCTGAGTCAAAGCGCGGCTCGGTCGAGGATGATCGCGCCACATCCTCACCTCGCAGCCACAACATGGTCTGGATGACGGTCGAAGTCACGCCGACAGCGAGCATGTTGTCAATGTGCTCCGCGTGCCCAGATGCTTCGGCGATCAGGATCTCGGCCTCGTCGAAGCGTCCCTGGAACACGCGCAGCGCAGCGAGTCGGATGGCGGCACTCCAGAGCTGGTTCGGCAGGTGAAGTCGTGCGCCGAGTGCAGCGAGGTCCAGGCATTCTTGCTCGATCGCCTCGGTATCACCGCGATCGAACCGGGTGATGACCTGCCACCGCAAACCCCATGATTCGGTCACACCGTCACCAAGCTCGCGTCCGATCGCGGTCAGCTCGTCGGCCATCGCGATGCGGGCGTCGACCTGATCGGGATCGAACCAGCCACGCAGCCGGCAACGGATGGCGAAGGCGAGAGCGCTGCGATCGTCCTCCGCGCGGGCGAGTTCGAGAGATCCGAGAGCCAACCCGACGGCACGTTCGTGGTCGGAGTAGGACAGCGCCGAGCCGAGTCGAGCCATGACCAGCGCGCGTTCATGACCGGTCAGACCCTCGACATCCAAGGTCGCGGCGAGCATCACGGTCCCCGGTTCGTTGCCGACGGTGTTCAGCTCGGGCTCGCCTGCGTAGAGCAGTGCCGCGGCAACCTCTAACGAGCGGTCACCGCTTCTGCGAGCTGCCCGCCACGCCGCTTCGGCTGCCCGGCGGGCACGCGGCTCGTCGCCGGACAGCGTTGCGGCGCGGGCCAACCCGAGCTCGAGTCGGCAGGTCAGATCAGCGTCGCCGGGCAGCTCCCGCGTCACTTCGATCGCATCGCTGAACCACTCACACGCGTCGTCGTATGCAAAGGCCGCCATCGCCCGCTCACCGGCCAGGTGTGAGTAGTGGCAGCCGGTCGCCCGAGCGTCGATCGCGCTGCACCGCAGGAAATGATATGCGAGCCGGCCGAGCACGATGGGGGTCCGCTCGACCGCACTGGATTCGAGCGCGTTGGCGATCTGGCGATGGATCACCGACCGTCGAGCTTTGGACATACTCGCCCTGAGCGCATCTCGGGCGAGCGAATGCGTGAAAGCATAAACCGGCCGACTCGACGCCGGTTCCACCAGGAGCTGCGCCTCGATCGCTGTGTCGAGCGCGTCGACCACCGTCTTTTCGGGCAGCCCCGATGCGTCGACCATCAACTGGAGATCGAACTCAAGCCCGGCGACCGACGCCATCTGCAACAGATCGAACGCCGGTGACGGTAACCGGCGAGCTCGAGCGACGATCACGTCGCGCACCAACTCCGGGACATCGCCGGAGCCATCAGTGTCACGGGTCCCGCCGACGTGAGGGTTCGTCAAGAACTGGTCGACCGCCGGCGATCGGACCAGCTCGCCGAGCATGAACGCGTTGCCACCGGTTCGGGCCTGCAGCACCTCCGCCGTGGTTGCTCCCCCGACATCACCAACGACTGCCAGGTAACCACGGACGTCATCGACTTCGAAACCCTGCAAACGGAGCACACTGACTCCCGACTCACGGCCGAGGGCGCCGATGATGTCGACGCCGCCGAACTCGGGGACGCGCGCCGTCGCGACGATCGCCAGGCGCACGCCTGTCGACCTTCGCAAGAGATGTGACAGTGAGAGAACGGTTGGTTCCGAGGCCCAATGAACGTCGTCGAGCACGATCAGAACCGGCCGAGTCGATGCAAGACGCGCAATCACCGATGCGACCTCCTCGAACAGCCGATAGCGGTCGGCTGTTGGGGTGCTCCGTCCGTCATCGAAGGCCGAATCGGCCGACAGGCGAGCGAACAGCGAGCGGATTCGCTCGACCGTGTCCGGGTCTCGGACCGCACCAGCATTCGTCTCGAGGAGATCGCCGAGGGCCTGCTGCAGCGGTTCGAACGCGCTGCTGACGAACTCGCTGCATCGCCCGAACAACACGAGCGCTCCGTCATCGTGGCTGGCACGTGCGAACTCTGCGGCGAGCCGAGTCTTGCCGATGCCGGACTCGCCCACGACGATGAGGAGGCGTGGTTGGCCACCATCAATCGCCGTGCGGAAACTCCGCTCAAGGTGACCCAACTCGACGCGTCGGCCGATGAACGTCACTTCATCGCTTCGGCTGGTCAAGGGTCCTGGCAATCGAGCCTCGCTCGGCAACGAACGGATGTCGGCCGGTGCTGGCGGAACGGGCTGCACTCGGTGTTCGAGCACGGCGAGTTCGAGCTCGCGAAGCTCAGGTCCTGGGTCGACACCGAGCTCGGCAGCAAGGCCCCGCCGGGCGCGGGCGATGGCGTTCAACGCGTCGGCATGACGGCCGGCGCCGGCGAGAACGCGTACGAGAAGGCACCAAGCCCGCTCGCGGGTCGGATCACGGGCAACAAACACCTCGAGCTCGCCGATGACCTCGCTGTGGCGGCCACATTCGATATCCAAACCGAAGAGCTCCTCGGTGAGGCCAAGCTCGAGCTCGGCTGCCTGCCTGCGTAGTCCGATCGTCGTGGCGTCATCCTCCAACTCGGGAAACGCGGGTGCGCGAAAGCGTTCCCGGGCGGAGCGGAGCAAGCGTTGCGCCTCCTCGCTTCGACCGTCATCAACCGCTGCCCGTGCAGCGTCGACAGCGCGCTGCGCGAGATCGAGATCGAGATCGAGATCGACGAGGATCAACCGGTAGCCGGAGGGCTCGCGCGTGATTGCTCCGGCGCCGAGGACGCGCCGCAGGTGGTGGACGAGACCGTGCAGCGTCTTGTGCGCGGACTTGGGCGGGCGGTGCCACAAAGCATCGATCAGGATGTCGTCGGAGACCACAGCGGCGCGTCCAGCGGCGAGCCGCGCGAGCAGCGTCCGTTCCATCGGACGGAGATCGATAGCTCGCCCGTGGTCATCGACCACCAGGAGAGGACCGAGAACGCGAACCTCCACGTCCCGAAGCGTACGCCTCCCCGGCGACGACCCTGACCAGGAACGCAACCGCTCCATAACTGCGTTACAACCGGCCGCCTCGATGATTCGCCTGTGCTCCAACATCGGAGCACCACAACCCAAGGAGCACACCATGCACGCTGTCTTGATCACCTTCACCAGCACCGCCACTCTCGACCAAGTCGCGGAGCCGTTCGAACGCTACGCCCATGCCCTGCGCGCAATCCCCGGACTGGTGATGAAGACCTGGATCGCCGACGGCACAACGCTCGGCGGTTTCCACATCTTCGACGACACATCACATGCAGACGGCTACCTGAACAGCGAACTGTTGGCCACCGTCAAGTCCAACCCTGCCTTCTCCGATTTCCGGGTCACCCGATTCGACGTGATCGACACCCTGAGCGCGATCAACGGCAGCCCCGCAACCCAACGAGCGTCGTGACTGGAGCTGAGCGGATCTGCTCGCACCGATCGCGAGTGCGAGCGTCCGCCTTGGCCAAAGTGCTGGTCTTGGTTGCCACGAGTGCGGCGTTCACGTGCTCCTGTGGGTCATCCGAATCGAAGCCAACGCAGATCCCTTCGGTCGGGTCGACGCCCTGCGTTCGGTTGGTCGGTTCCACACACCAGTGGAGTTCGGTAGTCGCGACCTGTGGAGACCAAAACGAACCGTGACCGGTCACGCGGCAGGTGTTGGCTACTGCACTGCCACGATCGCGGTGCCGGTGACGACGGTCTCGGAACCTCGATCCAGCCGG
>JANOEM010000679.1:0-3688 GCA_031413195.1 Actinomycetes bacterium | reverse complement strand
ATCGACGAACTTGAAGGTGACCAACGTAGGTGCTGTAGGCGATGCGAGCCCGCGCCGCCGCTCGAGCGGGGGACAAGCCGAGTTCGCGGTAGAGCTCGTCGAGGAACGCGACACGTGCAGCGGTCACCCGACTTACCACCGGACCAACGACGGGATCGTCGATGCGAGCCATCAGCGCTGCATCGGCAGGGCCGTCGACAAGGTCGCCGAACGCCGTTACGAACAGTGCCCGCAGCCGCGCCTCGGGGTCACTCACCTGTTGCAGCTGGTCGATGATGTCTAGCGTGCCGAGTTGCTCCCACAAGTCCAGTGCGCTGACCACGAGAGCGTTCCGGTCGGCGAAGTGCCAGTAGAAGCTTCCCTTTGTGACCCCCAGCCGACGGGCCAGTCCCTCGACCGTCACCTGTTCGACACCCCCTCCGGCGATGGCGTCGAGGGCGGCACGCGACCAGTCCGCAGCGCTCAGGTTGGGGGCAGGCTTCGCGCGGGGTGACTTGCTGGACGGCATCTCCATACGGTACCGTACGGGACATGACCATACGGTGGCGTACGTACGTTGCAACCAATCAGCGAACAGCGGGCGCAGTCGCCGTGGTCGGACTCGCAGGCGCTACTGCCGTTCACGCGCTGTGGGCCAACGGTTCGCCATGGCCGGCGGCAAGCTTCGACGAGCTGGCCGACACCGTCGTCGGCCGACGTCCCTTCCCGGGTCGAGGCGCCACATGGACGGTGACCGCACTGCTGGCCGCAGCAACCATGACAGTTTCAGCCCGGTCAGGGCTCGTTCCCACCCCTGGAGGCCCGGACACGATGCTCGTCCGGGCCAGCTCCCGTGCGGTTGCCGTCACGCTGCTCGCCCGCGGCGCAGTCGGCGCGACGGTATCGGCGTTCGGCGTTGACGGTTCGACGGCTGCGTTTCGCCGCTGGAACCTTGCGGTGTACTCGCCGCTGTGTCTGGGACTGGGCGCTGCTGTGGCGATTGCGTCGCGACCCCGGGCGCCTACAACATGAGCGGCTTCGTGCACCGGGTCACCAGGCTCTGGCCGCGACGGGCCCCCGGTCTTCCGCCGGGCCAACGGGCCTTGGCAACCTTTCCACGGTTCTCCAACAACCCTCTACGACCGCCCCCTGCGCTCACGGGACCAGTTGAGTTGACCATCCGCAGCCAGGACGGCGCCGACATCAAAATCGGTATCGCCGAGCTGACCGCACTCGGACAGATAGCGCAGGTCAGTGACTTCCATTGCGTCACGACATGGACTCGCCAGGGCCTTCGGTGGGTCGGCGTCCCCTTGCTGGATGTGTGGCGCACACTTGTCGAGCCCTGCCTCGGCGACCGGGCCGATGCACCGTTCATCGTGGCCGTCGGCGCCGACGGCCACCAGGCGGTACTTTGTCGCGACGACGTGCTGACCTCGGGCGTGCTGCTTGCGTTGTCTCTCGAAGGGCACCCTCTCGACGGCCGACATGGGGCACCGCTGCGACTCCTCAGCCCCGAGCAGTACGGCTACAAGAACGTCAAACATCTCGTGACGCTCGAACTCCATGACCACCAGCCCACAGGAAACCTTGGAGCCAAAGAGCATCTTCGAGCCCGCGTGGCCCTCGAGGAGCGCCACAGCCGGCTCCCGGCCCGGCTACTTCGTCTCCCATACCGCCTGTTGATACCCGTCACCGTCCTCGTCTCGGAACGCCACACGACCTGAGCGGCAACTGACTGGCACCTATCCGAGGATCGTGTCGACTCGTTGGTTGGCGATGTGTTCTTCGTCGTCGAGGGCGCCGACGTAGGTGGACACGAGGGTTTCGACGCTGTGGCCGAGTCGTCGAGCTGTTTCGGCGAGGGGCATACCAGCGCGCAGCCATGTCGTGGCTGCGGCATGTCGGCAGTCGTAGATCCTCATCGGCCGCTGCCCGACCGATTCAAGCGCGCGGTGCCAAGCTCTCGCCCAGTTCGATCCACTCGGCATCGTGTCGTTGCGAGTTCGAAACAGCAGACGTTCGGGCGAGCTGAGGTTGTTCTCGCGCACCCACTCGCGCAGCAACGTGACGAGCACCGGTGGGATCGGCACACTGCGCGGGCCGGTCTTGGGTTCACCTGGTTCGTCGAAGGAGATATCTGCTTCGGTGACGTCGAGGCGTCCCCAACCTTCGGCGGGTGTTCGGCGGAGCGGACTCGCAGCATCACGACCTCCGACGGTCGGAGCCCGGCGTAGTACGCAACGGCGGTCATCACCCGGTAGGTCTTGCTGCCGGGCTGTTGCGTGACGATCGCGTCAATCGCCTCCGCCATCGCCGCCGGACTCGGGAGCGCTCGGACGTCGACGCTCCGCCGTGTTCGCGCAACTTTTCGTCGCGCTCGCGTCTTGGATCGCTGCGGCCACACGTCGGCCGCTACTGCGCCGGCGTCGATTGCGGATTGGACCGAGGCGCGAGCGACGATGCGGATCCCGGTTCGCGGTAGTCGCGGCCAGCGGTGAACCGTCGAGCTTGAGGCCGAGCCGGCGGTCGATGTCGGCGACGCGCTCCCGATCGAGCTCGCCGAGGGTCAGGCAGTTCTTCGCCATCCACTTCTCGAACCGGGCATTGCGCTCGCTCTCAGCGTTGGGTGACAAGGCGGACTGGAGATAGACGCGCAGACCCTCGGGTGGTTTCGCACCGTGTTCGACGGCGATGGTGATGAACCGGGCAAGTGCCTCGGTCGCTGATGCTCTCGTTCGTGGTTGCCACTCCTGCCACTGCTCGCTGAGCCAGCGCCGCGACCACTCGTGAACTCGAGCCTCGGCCAGCGGCGTCTGCCACGATTCTGGTTCGCCCGTCGCCTCGTCGAATCGGCCGCCCGCCTGGACCTCCTGCAACAGCAAACCTCGGTAGCGGTCAGCCTCGATCCGGGTGCGGTACGACTTGCTGCGATGCCGCCCATCGATCGTGTAGCGCACCACCCACGGCAGTTTCGCTTGCGTGGTGGAGCGCCGATCCTGGACCCCGTAGACCTTCACCGTTTGCATCGGGCGAACCATCATCCACCACCAATCAACTTGCCGCCACTGACCGACAGTGACCCACAGTTTTGGGAAGGCTTTGGGATGAGGATACCCCACAGACCATCTTCACCACGTCTGACCTGGTCGAACACCCGACCTGACTGGAGGGTGCCTAAACCGCAGGTCGTATGTTCGATTCCTACCTGGGGCGCTCTGCAAATCGGCTCTCTACTAGGGAAGACTACCTGGTAGAGAGCCCTGCACAAGGGTTTCGTGGATGAGTCGGATTTGACCTCCAGTGACCGTGACTGACCGCCATTTGCCTCTGACATTGGGAGGAGATTGGGAGGAGATGACGGACGGCGCTCCCGAGCCGTCGCTGGGGCTGAAGTGCGAGGCGCCGTCATTGCGGAGACATGGATCAGCGACAATGCGTCGACTGGTGCCAATCGGCCTCGGTGTACCTATCCGCGTGGCTCGCCCCGATCATCGCCACCGCCGCCGCTCCACCCCTGGGTCTGACGTTGCGACTCGTGTGCTGGATCAGGAACCGCGATGATGCCGGCCGCTGTTCAGGTCCCGATCACCGACACGCAGAATCCGATCACGGTCGCCACACCGGCGATCTGCCCACCGCGCTCGTAGGCGAAGGGGATCAGCGAGTTGGTCAACATCGCCAGCAGACCGCCGGCGGCCAGCGCAGC
>JANOEM010000678.1:0-2025 GCA_031413195.1 Actinomycetes bacterium | reverse complement strand
GATCGAATGTTATCGCCTGCTCGTGGCGCGGCTGAACCAGCTCGGCGCGGACTGGAATTATCCCATCCACCTCGGCGTCACCGAAGCCGGCGAAGGCGAGGACGGCCGCATCAAGTCCGCCATCGGCATCGGCTCCCTGCTCTGCGACGGCCTAGGCGACACCATCCGCGTTTCGCTCACGGAGGATTCGCCGCGCGAGATTGAAGTTTGCGCGGATTTGCTCGCACAGATTCCTTCGCTCACGAATCACGAATCACGAATCACGAATCACGATTTTCCCTTCGACCCCTTTCATTTCGAGAAACGCGCGACGCCGGAGATTGAACTCAATGAAAACGTGAAGTGTGGCGGCGAGCAATTGATCCGCGTCGTCGTCACGCGCGCGACGTTTGACAAGGTTGCGCCCAAGATTCGTCCCAAAGACGATGTGAAGCCGGAAGCCGTCTATGAAGACCTGAACATAGCGGAACTGGACTCGACGCAGGACTTCGAGATCAACTGCGATACGCAACTCGTCACCGTGAAGGATGGCGTGAACCTCCCGGCCATCACCGCGTTCCGTTTGCTGGCGGCCAAACTCAAGCGACTGGGCCGAAATAATCCAATCCTGCTCAAGGATTGCTTGGAGTTCGGGGAACGTAGGGCGGGCGTCCCGCCTGCCCTACTCGAACCCAAGATTGCCCTGCTCCGCGCTTCCGTCGTCATCGGCGCGTTGCTCGCGGACGGGATTGGCGACGCGATTCTGATCCGCGGCGAATCCGGCGCAGGCCAGTCGCTGCGGCTGGCTTACAACATCTTGCAGGCGGCGGGCTGCCGTTCGTTCAAGACCGATTACGTTGCTTGCCCGAGTTGCGGTCGAACGCTGTTCAACTTGCAGACCGTGACGGCGCGCATCAAGACGCGCACCGAGCATCTCAAGGGCGTGAAGATCGCCATCATGGGTTGCATCGTGAATGGCCCGGGCGAAATGGCCGACGCGGACTTCGGCTACGTGGGCGGCGCACCCGGCAAGATCAACCTCTACGTCGGCAAGACGCCGATCAAATTCAACATCCCCGAACCATTCCCCGACCCACCACCCGGCCGAGCACGGAAGAGGCCTGCGCCCCGAGGGCCATACGGATGCCGATCTCGCGCGCCCGAGCCCCGACGACGTACGCCATGACTCCGTACAGGCCGATCGCGGCCAGAGAAAGCGCAGCGATCGCAAACCCTCCGAGGAGGAGCGCGGCGAACCGCTCCTCGCCCACCTCCTCCGTCAGAACCTGACGCATCGTTCGCACCTGCGTGAACGGCAGATCGGGCGCGATCGCCCAGACTTGCCGTTTCACCGCGTCCGCCACCGACAGGGGGTCGGTTTGGGTGTGGACCACGAGGGTCGTGGCCTTGTACCAGGCCACGGGGTTCTGGGTGTAGGGGAAGAGAATCTCGGTTCCGATGGGCTCGGTCAGGCTGGACTGGCAGGTGTCTCCCACGACGCCTATGACCGTCAGCCACGGCTCGGTCGAACCGGCCCCGCCTTCCCGGATTCGCTGGCCCACGGCTTCCTGCCCCGGCCAGTGGCGGCGGGCGAGAGCCTCGTTGACGAGCACGACCCGCGGCGCATCGTCCCGATCTTCGCTCGTGAAAGGACGGCCCCGCAGCAGCGGTATGCCCATCGCTTTGAGATAGCCCGGAGAGGCTACGCGAAACGTGGCCGCGGGCGGATCCGCGACGGCCGGCTGTCCCTCGACGGAAAACCGCGTCCCCCAGGTGTCGCCGGCCACGGGAAGATGGTTGACGACGGCCGCGTCGCCCACTCCCGGCACGCGGCGAGCGCCGTCCAGCACCTCCTCGAAGAACGCGTTCTGCCGGGTCGGCTCCGCGAACGGCGAGCCGGCGATTGCGACATTCATGGTGAGCAGTCCCTCGGTCCGGAAGCCCGGATTGGGGTGGAGCAGGCGCAGGAAGCTCTTCGTCAGCAGACCGGCCCCCACGAGCAGCACCACCGCGAGCGCGAGCTGAGCGACCACGAGCCCGTCGTGC